>CAYHCW010000348.1:0-3802 GCA_964355025.1 uncultured Gemmatimonas sp.
AGTCGGCGGCGAGATCCTGGTCACCGAGTGCACGCTGATGCCGGGCCGCGGCCGGCTCATCCTCACCGGCAAGCTCGGCGACGTGATGCAGGAGTCGGCGCAGGCGGCGATGAGCTACGTGCGCTCGCGGGCCGAAGCCTTCGGCATCCCGAAAGACTTCAACCGCAAAGTCGACGTGCACGTGCACATCCCCGAAGGCGCCATCCCGAAGGACGGCCCCTCGGCCGGCATCACGCTGGCAACGGCCTTGATCTCGGCGCTCGCGCGCATTCCGACGCGCCGCGACGTCGCCATGACCGGCGAGATCACCCTGCGCGGCAAGGTGCTGCCGATCGGCGGCCTCAAGGAAAAGCTGCTGGCCGCGCACCGCGCCGGCGTGAAGACCATTCTCGTGCCGAAAGAGAACGAGAAGGACCTGGCCGACATCCCGAAGAACGTGCTCGACCTGCTCGACATCCACACGGTCAGCCACATGGATGAAGTGCTGAAGATTGCCCTCGCCGGGCCGTTGACGCCGCTGACGCCGACACCCGATGCCGACATCGACGGGTCGGCCGATGCGATTACGCACTAGGACGGCTTGGGGCTTGGGGCTTGGGGCTTGGGGCTTGGGGCTTGAAAAAATCTGAGTCATCTGTGGCCCTGGTTTGAAGGTTTCATCTGAGTTCGTCACGAGCGCCGCCGGCACCGCTGGGTTTCCGAAGGATGGCGTGCCCGAGCTGGCCATGGTCGGCCGCTCGAACGTCGGCAAGTCGACCCTGATCAATGCCCTCGTCCGGCAGAAACTCGCCCGGACGAGCGCTGCTCCCGGCAAGACGCGACTGGCGAATTTCTACCGGGTCGCCGTGGAGAGCAGGCCCGCGTTTTACCTGGTGGACCTCCCCGGCTACGGCTATGCGCGCGGCGGCGAGAAGAGCCGCCAGGAATTCGATGCGCTGGCGGCGGAGTACTTCAGCAGCCGGCACACAGACCCGGACCACCAGCAGGACGGGTCACGCGGCAGGCCGCCTGCCCTGAGCGGAGTCGAAGGGCCTGCCCTGAGCGGAGTCGAAGGGCCTGCCCTGAGCGGAGTCGAAGGGGTGTTTTGCGGCGTGCTCGCGCTGGTCGACAGCCGGCACCCGGGGCTGGATGCGGACCGCATCGCCTGGACGTGGTTGAGCCGCATGGGCATCGAGCGTCATGTGGTGGCAACGAAGGTAGACAAACTGACGCGTGCCGAGCGGTACCGTCATCTCTCGGAACTGGAACGGCTTTACTCAGGTCCGGTCACGCCCGTGTCGGCGGAGACCGGTGAAGGATTGGATGCACTGTGGACGCTGATCGGAACGCTGATAACAACACGGCGGTAGTCGCCCCGTCCGCCTCCGCTCGCGAGACGACCGGCGAGCTACGGCGAGACCCCGCCGACCCGTCCGCCGGAGCTCCAGCGAAGGTGGAAGCGGCCTCCGGCCGCGAAGGCGGGCCCACCGAACCGACGACCCTCGACCTGTCCACGCTCAAGGACATGGGCGTCACGGCGCTCACCAAGATCGCGAGGGACCTGGAGATACCGGGCGCGACGGGTATGCGCAAGCAGGAGCTGATCTTCGAGATCCTCCGGGCGCGCGCCGAGAAGGCCGGGCTGATCTTCTCGGAAGGCGTGCTCGAAGTGCTCCCAGACGGCTTCGGCTTCCTGCGGGCCCCCGACTACAACTACCTCGCCGGCCCCGACGACATCTACGTCTCCCCGTCCCAGATTCGCAAGTTCGACCTGCACACCGGCGACACCATCTCCGGGCAGATTCGCTCGCCGAAGGAAGGCGAACGCTACTTCGCGCTGATCAAGGTCGAGGCCATCAACTTCGAGCCGCCGGCCCGCGGCAAGGAGCGCGTGTTCTTCGAGAACCTGACGCCGCTCTACCCGCAGGAACACATCCACCTCGAGGCCGACCCCGAGAACCTGTCGACCCGCGTCATGGACCTGATGACCCCGCTCGGCAAGGGCCAGCGCGGCCTGATCGTCGCGCCGCCGCGCACCGGCAAGACCATGCTGCTGCAGTCGATCGCCAACGCCATCACCATCAACCACCCCGAGATCTACCTGATCGTGCTGCTCATCGACGAGCGGCCCGAGGAAGTGACCGACATGCAGCGCTCGGTCAAGGGCGAGGTGGTGTCGTCGACGTTCGACGAGCCGGCCCAGCGCCACGTGCAGGTCGCCGAGATGGTGATCGAAAAGGCCAAGCGCCTGGTCGAGCACAAGAAGGACGTCGTCATCCTGCTCGACTCCATCACCCGCCTCGCCCGCGCCTACAACACCATCGTGCCAACCTCGGGCAAGGTGCTGTCGGGCGGCGTCGACAGTAACGCCCTGCAACGGCCGAAGCGCTTCTTCGGCGCCGCGCGCAACATCGAACAGGGCGGCTCGCTCACCATTGTCGCCACCGCGCTGGTGGACACCGGCTCGCGCATGGACGAAGTGATCTTCGAGGAGTTCAAGGGCACCGGCAACATGGAAGTGCACCTGGACCGCAAGCTCGCCGACCGCCGCGTGTTCCCGACCATCGACATCCAGAAGAGCGGCACCCGCAAGGAAGAGCTGTTGCTGTCGAAGGAAGACCTGGCCCGCGTCTACGTGCTGCGCCGCGTCCTGACGCCGCTGTCGCCGGTCGAGGCCATGGAGCTGCTGCTCTCGAAGATGAGCAAGACCAAGACCAACGCCGAGTTCCTGTCGGCGATGCAGCAGGGGAAATAGGCTTGAGACCTGTGGCTTGAGGCTTGAGGAATTTCCAAGTCCCAAGTCCCAAGCCCCAAGCCATGGGTAGAATAGACCTATGGCCGCATCGACGACCGTGAAGGTGGGCCTCACGCAGATGGCGTGCGGCGACGACCCGAAGAAGAACCTGGCGAAGCAACTGGCGCTGACCGAACGCGCCCTGAAGAAGGGCGCGAAGATCGTCTGCACGCAGGAGCTGTTCCGCTCGCCCTATTTCTGCCAGGTCGAAGACCACCGCTTCTTCGCGCTCGCCGAGTCGATTCCGGGGCCGTCAACCGACGCGTTCTGCAAGCTCGCCAGGAAATACCAGGCCGTGATCGTGGCCTCGCTGTTCGAGAAGCGCGCCGCCGGCGTCTACCACAACACCGCGGCGGTGATCGACGCCGACGGGTCGCTGATGGGCGTGTATCGCAAGATGCACATTCCCGACGACCCGCTGTTCTACGAGAAGTTCTACTTCACCCCCGGCGACACCGGCTTCCGCGCGTGGAAGACCAAGGTGGCGACCATCGGCGTGCTGATCTGCTGGGACCAGTGGTTCCCGGAAGGCGCCCGCCTCACCGCCATGCAGGGCGCCGAGATCCTGTTCTATCCCACCGCCATCGGCTGGCACCCTTCTGAGAAGAAGCAGTACGGCGTGGCGCAGCACGATTCGTGGGAGCTGATCCAGCGCAGCCACGCCGTGGCGAACGGCTGCTACGTCTGCGCCCCGAACCGCATTGGCCACGAGTTCATCAAGGACAAGGCCGGCGCGCCCGTGGACAAGGACGGCATCGTGTTCTGGGGCCAGTCGTTCGTGGCGGCGCCGAACGGACAGGTCGTCGAACGCGCCCCGGCCGACAAGGAAGCCGTGATGGTGGTCGGCTGCGACCTCGCCAACGTGGAATTCAGCCGCACCCACTGGCCGTTCCTGCGCGATCGCCGCATCGACGCCTACGGCGACCTCACCAAGCGCCTCAGCGACTAGGCCACAGACTTAACAGCCGCAGATTAGACACAGATTGGGCACAGATTCTCGGTCACGACGGCTTAAGGGCACACCCGCTG
>CAYHCW010000349.1:0-3802 GCA_964355025.1 uncultured Gemmatimonas sp.
ACGACCCGGGCATCTTCGAGCGGCCGCTGCGACGCCCGGTCAACCACCTTGCCGGAGATCATTCCAGTCTGGGCACTCAGTGCCACAAACGGAACGGCCAGCAAGGCGAATGACGAGAGCACCACGCGTCGGACCGCTACACGAGCAATAGCGTTCATCGCGAACTCCATGTGGGGTGGGGATTGTAACAGGTGTGAAAAACTCGGACCAGAACCGTCGTCGGCTCCAGAAGGGGTCAGGGAAGTCCCCCGGTCCACGATCCAGATAACCTTACAACTTCACCAAGGCGACAACCGAAAGTCAACTCGCCGCCGCTGTCGTAATGAGTACCCGGGAATTCCCTCACCCGTCACGGCCTGCGGATGGGGGGCGCCTGCCTCGCGGGCCAGCGCACGCCGCCGGCCCGCAGCGTCCAGCCCTCGCCAGCCGTGGTGGCCACGATCGTACCCAGCTGATCGGTGCGCAGCACCGCCGCTCCCACCGCCGAGAGCCGGCGCATGACCGAGGGGTCCGGGTGGCCGTAGAAGTTCCGCGCCGCCACCGACACCAGCGCGGCACGCGGCCGCACGGCGTCGAGGAACTCCGGCGTGGAACTGGTGCCGCTGCCGTGGTGCGCCACCTTGAGCAGGTCGGCGCGCAGCAGTGCCGGCGCGCGCTGCAGCAGCCACTGCTCTTCGGCCGCCTCGGCGTCGCCGGTGAACAGCATCGTGGCCCCCCGGTATTCCAGGCGCACCACGACGCTCGCGAGGTTGGGGTCCGTGAGGCCGACCGTCCACGCCGAATCGGGGGCCAGGATGCGCAGGCGCACGCCGTCCACGTCGATGATCTCGCCGGCACCGGCGCGGCGCCACGCGATGCCCAGGCGCCGCGCGTCAGCCAACGACAGGCGATACGGCGCGCTGCCGCCGGCGAAGGCGGCGTCGAGATAGCCCGCCGGCATCATGGCGCGAAACACCGACGCGGCCCCGCCAGCGTGATCGGCGTGCGGGTGCGAAAGCACGAAGAGCGCCAGCGCCCCGCCGCGGGCGCGCAGGTACGGCACGATGGTCGTGCGCCCGGCGTCGCGCTTGTCGTCGCCGCGCCCGGCGTCGAACAACAGCCAGCGGCCGCGCGGCGTCCGCACGGCAATGGCGTCGCCCTGGCCGACGTCGATCATGTGCACCTCCACCTCGTCGCCCGTCGGCGCGGGCGCGAAGGCCGCCGTGGCAAGCGCGCCGAGCGCCACCAGCACCGGGCGCGCCCAGAAGTGGCTGACGCAGGCGGCGAGCACCGACACGCACGCGACGCCGAGCGCCACGGCCGTGAGCAGCGAGGGCGCGGCATGCAGTGTGGCCATCGGCAGCGACGCGCCGGCGGCGGCCACGAGATCGAACGCGCGCACCATCGGGAATGACGCGGCGGCCACGAACTGCGCGGCCGCGGGCCACCAGGCGAGCGCCAGCCCGAGGAAGAGCGTGGGCTGCAGCAGGGCGATGACCGGACCGGCCGCGATGTTGGTGAACGGTGCCACCAGGCTGACGCGGCCAAAGTGCCAGGCCACCAGCGGCGCCGTGGCAAAGCACGCCACCACGCTGACGACCAGCTCGGTGGCGATCTTCCTGCGCCAGCCGTCGAGCGGCATCGGCAGCACACGCTCGGCGACGGCGCGGCCGGCAATGAGGGCGGCGAAGCCGCTGACACTCAGCTGCCACCCGAGATCGACCGCCGTGCGCGGCTGGTAGAGCAGCGGCACTCCCCCGCCCCACGCCAGCGCCGCCCACGGCGACGTGTTGCGCTGGACGGCCAGCGACACGACCTGCGCGGCGATCATCACGGCGCTGCGTACGGCAGGCGGTGGTGCGCCGATGAGCACTATATACACACCCACGAGCGCCAGGCCGGCCCAGCGCGCCAATGCCGGCGGCATTCGGGCGGCCTGCAGCAGCAGGAGCATCGCTCCGGAGACGATGGCGACGTGCAGTCCGGAGATGGACAGCATGTGCACGATGCCGGCATCGGCGTAGCGGTCGCGCACCTGCGGGTCGAGGTCCTTGGTGTCGGCAATGAGCAGCGCGCGCACCAGGCCCGCGTCACGGCCGAAGTAGTGGTCGATGCGCTCGCCGGCGCGGTCGCGGAGCGGCGCAAGCAGGGGCGGCGGCACGTGGGTCACCCGGCACCGGAACGGCATCCGCTCGCGCGCCATGCACTCGCGATCGATGCGTGCCGCATTGGCGCCGATCGCGACGCCCATCGCCGCGACGAGCAGGAGGGCGCCGGCCGTTGGGCGCCGGGTCGCGAAGCCCGAGAGCGCGGCCAGCGCCACGAGCGTGCCAAGCGTGGCCGCAGCGGGCACGGCATCGGCGGACAGGCCCGCGATGAGTCCGGCGGCATACACCGCTGCCGCCCAGGCAATGAGTGGAACGGGAGATTCTCGCGTGGATGGCGGCCAGCATACCGCCGACGCGTGACCTCCGCGTCATCACACGAACGCGCGGTACATCAGATCATCGCGCGGGAGCTCGAGGCGAGCCGCGGTCGGACGGAACTCCCGTCAGAACAGCCAGGCCGTGGCGAGAAGCACGAACGCCGCCCACGCGAAGTCGGCCACGCACGCCACGCTGAACGTGGCGTGCAGCGACTCGATCCACCTGGCCTTGCCGCCCCTGCCCTGCCGGTACAGCAGCAGCCCCAGTACCCCGATGTTGATGACGTTCCAGCCGATGATGGTGAGTCGGTTGATGGTCAGTCGATCCTGCACGGTGCGGTATGCCACAGCCGCCAGCGCGTACACGCCCACCAGCACCGCCAGCGCCGCGACGGCCACGATGCCCCGCCGCAGCCACGCCTGGTAGTTCGCGGAGAGATCGTCCGCGTACACCGGCGTGGCCCCCACCAGCAGGCCGAAGACGGCAACCAGCATCACATTGTAGGTGATCAGCGCGGTGCGGTCGCGGAACGGCTGCATGAAGTTGGCCGGGATCAGGGCGATGTACACCACGAGCACCACCAGCGTCAGCGCGAGCATCAGCCGCGGCAGCGTGGTCACCATCTTGCTCAGTCCGCGCCGGAAGTCCTGCGCCTCCGGCGGCGTCGTGGCATCGTACACGCTGGCGACGGCAACAATCGGCATCAGTCCTGCGCCACCGACCATCAGCAGGCGGCTCACCGAGTCCGTGAGGGTGATGCCGAGGGTCTTGAACATCTGCATCGTGATGCCGGCAAAAGCCATCGCGGCCATCGCGTAGACGCCGGTGACGACGATCACCTCGATGGACTTGGCAAGCAAGGCAAAGCGGTTCCTGGCAGTGGCGCGCACGCCCATCAGGAAGACGCCCGCGGCGGTCCACGCCAGCAGGGGCAGGTGCGTGGACGCGATTTGCTGGTAGCTGGCGTCCTCCACCGACCGCCACATCGCGTACGCCGTCACGGTGGCCAGCGCCGTGCCCAGCGCGGCCGCGATGCCGTAGCCTTGCTTGCGCGTCGCGGCGAAGTACACCAGCGCCATGATCGCGATGATGGGAGTGATCAACACGAGCAGGTACGGTTCGCCGTGCCCCGCGGCGTCGTGAAATGCAAGCCGTTTGGCCGACAACGCCCACAGCACAAGTCCGGTCAGCAGGCTCAACGGAATCGCCAGCGACCAGTTGACGGGTGACCGCTCGGGCGCGCCGTCGGTGGCCTGCGCGAGGCGCCAATGCCACGCCGCCAGCAGCACGTTCTCCGGTGCCGCGGCGTACGCGGCCTCGAGGTCGTCACGGAACGCCGCGGTGCCGTTTTCCTTCATCGCCGCCGCGTAGAGCGCTTCGAGCGCCTGCGGCGCACC
>CAYHCW010000350.1:0-3781 GCA_964355025.1 uncultured Gemmatimonas sp.
TTCGACGTGATCTTCCTCGTGCTGACCTTCCTTGCCTTCGAATACGTGATCGAGGTCTGACCCCATGTCCCCCGTGACTGCCAATACCTTCGACGCTCCCAAGGCCGGCCGCTGGCCGCTCTTCGGCTGGCTGAGCTTCGCCTTCTTTGCCTTTGCGCAGGTCTACGCCGTTGCCACGTCGCCGGCCGACCAGATGATGGGGCACCTGCAGAAGATGATGTACGTGCACGTGCCCGCCGCGTGGGTGACGTTCGTCGCGTTTGGCATCGTGCTCTGGACCTCGGTGCTCTTCCTCTGGAAGGAAGACGAGCGCCACGATCTGATGGCCGCGTCGGCCGCCGAGATAGGTGCTGTGTTCTGTGGCCTGACGCTGATTCTGGGAATGATCTGGGGGCGTCCGACGTGGGGCGTCTGGTGGTCGTGGGACGCCCGGCTCACCAGCACGCTGGTGCTGTTCCTCATCTTTGTGGGGTATCTGGCGTTGCGGTCGTTCGTCGAGGACGCGCAGCGCCGCGGGCAGTGGAGCGCGGCAGTGGGCATTCTCGGGGCCATCAACGTGCCGATTGTCTGGATGTCGGTGAAGTGGTGGCGCACGCTGCACCAGCTGCAGTCCGACCCGCGAGGCCTGAGTCCCGAGTACCTGACCGGGCTGCTGCTCAACGCGCTTGCATTCCTGTGTCTCATGATCTTTTTCATCCGCCGGCGGTACGAGGCGGCCCGGTATGAACGGGCTGCGGAACATGCGTCGCAGGCTGCGGCGTTGGGAGGGTACAATGGCCAGTAACGAGTGGGGCTACGTGGGGGCCTCCTATGCCCTGACGTGGATCGTGTTGTTCCTGATGCTGGCGCGTGTGCTGGGGTCCGTGCGGCGCGCCAAGGCAGAATATGAATCAGCCGTCAAAGGAGGTTACAAGCCATGACACTCGCGAAGAAACGCAAATGGGGCGCCCTGGCGGCGGTGGGCGTGCTCGCCATCGCCTTCGCCTGGCTCATCTACGGTGGCCTCGACAGCAACGTGGTCTACTTCCTGACGCCGAAGGAGCTCGCGGCCAAGGGGGAGAAGGGGTACGACGTGCCGGTGCGGCTGGGCGGACAGGTGAAGCCTGGCTCGGTGAAGTGGGACGACACCACGCTCGACCTGCAGTTCCGGGTCACCGACGGCGCCGGCGAGATTGCCGTGCGCTCCAAGGGCGCGCCGCCGCAGATGTTCAAGGACGGCATGGGCGTGGTGGTGGAAGGACGCTATGGACGAGACGGCGTCTTCCAGAGCACGAGCCTGATGGTGAAGCACTCCAACGAGTACAAGGCCCCGACCAAGGGTGAGCGTCCGGCCGAGATGTACAAGTCCCTCATGAAGGGATCCGGCGCATGACCCGCCTGCTCGCGTCCAACGCGGTCCTCGTCGGCCTCGTCATCACCGCGCTGGGGGCGATCCTCATTCCGGTCGCCGTCAGGCGCGGCCGTCGCGACTGGCTGATGCTCGGCTACGCCGCGGTCTACACCAATTTCGTGCTCGTCACGGTGGCGACGCTGGCGCTCGTCTACGGGCTGGTGTCGCACGATTTCAGCATCTCGTACGTCGCGCAGGTTGGCAGCCGCGCCACGCCGCTGCTCTACACCATCATCTCGCTGTGGGGCGCGCTCGAGGGCTCCATCGTCTTCTGGGCGTGGGTGCTCGGCATGTACGCGGCGGCGGTCGTCTGGTTCAACCGCAAGCGCGAAGGCAACCTGGTGCCGTATGCCGCGATGACGCTGCTGCTGGTGGCGCTGTTCTTCCACATCCTGCTGATCGGCCCGGCCGATCCGTTCCTGCTGGTGTCGCCGGTGCTGCCGGACGGCCCGGGACCGAACCCGCTGCTGCAGAACCACTACCTCATGGCGGTGCATCCGCCGCTCCTGTACCTGGGCTACGTCGGCATGACCGTGCCATTTGCGTTTGCCATGGGGGCGATGTTCTCGGGTGAAGTCGCCAGCGACGACTGGATGCGTCTGACGCGCCGTTGGACGCTGAGCGCGTGGGCCTTTCTCACGGCGGCCATCATCGCCGGCATGTGGTGGTCGTACGAAGTACTGGGCTGGGGTGGCTACTGGGCGTGGGATCCCGTCGAAAACGCGTCGTTCATCCCGTGGCTCACCTGCACAGCCTACCTGCACTCGGCGATGGTGCAGGAGCGGCGCAACATGCTGAAGTTGTGGAACCTGAACCTGATGGTCGGCACGTTCGTGCTGACGATCCTCGGCACGTTCCTCACGCGGTCGGGCATCATCTCGTCGGTGCATGCATTCACGCAGGGCACCATCGGGTACTACTTCCTCGCGTTCATCGCCATCGTGCTGCTGGCGACGCTGGTGATGGTGGCGGGCAACAGCGACAAGCTGGGCACCACCGGCAAGCTCGACGCCGCGTTCTCGCGCGAGACGGTGTTCCTCGGCAACAACCTGTTCCTGACCGTGTTCATGTTCACGGTGCTCATCGGGACGCTGTTTCCGCTGATCGCCGAGCTGGTGCGCGGCGTGAAGGTGAGCGTGGGCGAGCCGTTCTTCAACCGGATGACGATCCCGCTCATGGTCGCGCTCCTGTTCCTGATGGGCGTGGGGCCGGCCTTGCCGTGGAAGCGCGCGCCGGGGCCCGAACTCAAGGCGAAGCTCCTGCCCGGGATCATCCTCGGCCTGCTGGCCGGCACGCTCGGTGTGGTGGCTGGCGCACGCAATCCGTACGCGATTCTCGCGTTCGCCTTTGCCGGTTTTGCGGGCGCGGTGAACGTCGGCGAGTTCGTGAGCGGAGCCAATGCCCGCGTGAAGGCGCACGGCGAAGCCTGGCTGGTGGCCCTGTCGCGGCTGGTGGGCGGCAATCGCCGGCGGTACGGGGGCTACATCGCGCACATCGGCATCGTGCTGGTGGCGCTGGGGGTGACGGCGTCGGGGACGTTCAAGACCGAGCGTGAAGCAACGCTCAAACCCGGCGAGACGATTACGCTGGCCGGCCGGACCCTGCGCCTCAAGAGCGTCTGGGGGCGCGAGGAGCCGCAGCGTCAGGTGATCGGCGCCACGATGGAAGTGATGGACGGTGATCGCGTAGTCGGCACGGTGGAACCGCGCATGAACTACTACCCCACGTCGCAGCAGCCCGTGCCCACGCCCGAGGTGCGCAGCGCGTTCGCCGGCGACCTGTATCTCAACCTGATGGCGTTCAAGCAGGATGGGTCGAACGCCACCGTGAAGGTCATCTGGGAGCCGCTGGTCTCGTTCATCTGGTTCGGCGGCTTCGTGATCTGCCTCGGCGCGATCATCGGCATGCTGCCTTCGCGCAAGCGACTCGCCGCGTCCGGGGCTGTCGATGGCGGCGCAGCGACGGGGCCGCAGCCATGAACTGGAAGCGCGCCATGATTGCGGCGGCCACCGCCGCTCCGGTGATCGGATTGCTGGCGTGGGGGATGACGCGCGATCCGAACAACATTCCGTCGCCGCTGCCGGGGCGCGAGGCGCCCGCGTTCCAGCTGGCCGTCTTTGCCCCGGGGCAGGGCGACCTGCAGCGCCCGATGGGCGACACCATCCGTTCGGCCGACCTGCGCGGACAGGTGGTGGTGCTGAATTTCTGGGCGTCGTGGTGCCTCGCCTGCCGCGACGAACACGAACTTTTGTCGATGGTCGCGCGGGAATACACGGGCAAGCCCGTGCAGTTCGTCGGCGTGCTGTACAACGACGTCCCCGACAAGGGGACGGCGTGGATCGCCGAGATGGGCGGACAGTCGTATCCCTCGGTCGACGATCCCGGCGCGCG
>CAYHCW010000351.1:0-3779 GCA_964355025.1 uncultured Gemmatimonas sp.
ACGGCATTCGCGCGGACACGTCGCTGGAGCAGCTGTCGGCGCTCCGCCCGGTGTTCGACAAGCGCTACGGTTCGGTGACGGCGGGCAACTCGTCGCCGCTCACCGATGGCGGCGGCGCGGTGCTGCTGATGAGCGAGGAGCGGGCCAAGGCGCTGGGCTACACGCCCCTCGCCTACATCAAGGCCTACGCGTACGCCGCGCTCGACCCAGGCGAGCAGTTGCTGCAGGCACCGGTGCTCGCTGCACCGCTGGCGCTCAAGCGCGCCGGGTTGACGCTCAAGGACATCGACCTCGTGGAGATGCACGAGGCGTTTGCGGCGCAGGTGCTGAGCAACCTGCGCGGCTTCGAGTCGCAGCACTGGGCCGAGCGGGCGGGGCTCACACAGCCGCTGGGCGAAGTGGATCGCACGAAGCTCAACGTGATGGGCGGGTCGTTGTCCATCGGGCACCCGTTTGGCGCCACCGGCGCGCGCATCACGACGACACTGGCGCACGAGCTCTCGCGCCGTGGCGGCCAGTTTGGGCTGATGACGGTGTGCGCGGCGGGCGGCATGGGATTCAGCATGGTGATCGAACGTGAATAACCTCACTGCACTCTCAGTGGTCGTGGAAGACGGCGTCGCCGTTGTGACGTTTGACCTGCCGGGCGAGCCGGTGAACAAGTTCTCGCCGGCCGTGGTGGCCGAGTTCGTCGCGGTCTTCGACCGGCTCGATGCTGATGCGTCGGTGCGCGGGGCGGTGCTGATCAGCGGCAAGAGCGACGTGTTCATTGCCGGCGCCGACATCGACCAGTTTCTGGAGTTCAGGTCGGCGGCCGATGCGGCGCGGGCGAGCGCCGATGGGCACGCGTTGATGGACCGGTTGGAGCACGGGCGCGTGCCGTGGGTGGCGGCCATCAACGGCGGCTGCCTGGGGGGCGGACTCGAGGTGTCGCTGGCGTGCGCCTACCGCATTGCCGGCGACTCGCCCAAGACGGTGCTGGCGCTTCCCGAGGTGCAGCTGGGGCTGATTCCGGGCGCGGGGGGAACGCAGCGCCTGCCGCGGACGGTGGGGTTGCAGGTGGCGCTCGACATGATCCTCACCGGCAAGAACGTGCGCGCCAAGAAGGCGCTGCAGAGCGGGCTGGTGGACGAGCTGGTGCACCCGAAGATCCTGCGCGACATCGCGGTTGCGCGGGCGCGGGATCTCGGGGCTGGGAAGATCGCGAGAGTGCGAGCGCGCAAGAGCGGAGCCACGGGTGCACTGCTCGAGAACAATCCCGTGGGACGCGCGGTGGTCTTTCGGCAGGCACGCGAGATGACGATGAAGAAGTCGCGCGGGCACTACCCGGCGCTGCTGGCCGCGCTCGAGGCGGTGGCCGCCGGCTATCACGGTACCGTGGCCGCGGGCTTTGCCACCGAGGCGCGCCTGTTTGGCGAGATGGCGATGAGCGCGGTGAGCAAGCAGCTCATCTTCCTGTTTTACGCCACGACGTCGCTCAAGAAGGACAGCGGCGTGGCGGGCGACGCCGGCACAGCGCAGAAGATCGGCAAGATCGGCGTGCTGGGCACCGGCTTCATGGGCGCGGGCATTGCGGCCATCTCGGCGATGCAGGGGGTGTCGGTGCGCTTCAAGGACACCACGCACGCGCAGGTGGCCAAGGGCATCGGCGCGGTGCGTTCCGTACTCAAGGACCGGCTCACCAAGAAGCAGATCACGCGGCAGCAGTTCGACGACCAGCTGTCGCTGGTGAGCGGCACGGTGGACTACACCGGCTTCGGCAGCGCGCCGATGGTGATTGAGGCGGTGTTCGAGGATGTGCAGGTGAAGCACGCCGTGCTGAAGGAAACCGAGGCCGTGCTGGGCGCGGGCGCGATCTTCGCGACGAACACGAGCACGATTCCCATTCACACCATCGCCGCGGCCTCGCGCGATCCGTCGCGCGTGATCGGGATGCACTTCTTCTCGCCGGTGCACAAGATGCCGCTGCTCGAGGTCATCGTCACGCCGCAGACGGCGGGCGAGGTGATTGCGACGACGGTGGCCTTTGGCCGGAAGCTGGGCAAGACGGTGATCGTGGTGAATGACGCCCCCGGGTTCTACGTGAACCGGATTCTCGCGCCGTACATCAACGAGGCGGGCCGGCTGCTCGACGACGGGGCGCGCATCGAGGACATCGACAAGGCGATGCTTGACTATGGCTTTCCGGTGGGGCCGGTGACGCTGCTCGACGAAGTGGGCCTCGACGTCGCGGGCAAGAGCGGCGGCATCATGCTGGCGGCGTTCGGCGACCGGTTGCAGCCGTCGTCGACACTCGGCGCGGTCCTCGCGGCCGGCCGCCTGGGGCGCAAGGGCAAGAAGGGCTTCTACCGGTACGACGACGCCGGCAAGAAGGGCGGGGTGGACGAGTCGGTGTACCAGTGCACGCCGACCGGCTCGGCCCGCAGGGACTTCAGCGCCGCCGACATCCAGGAGCGCCTCGCCCTCGCGATGATCAACGAGGCCGTGCGGTGCGTGGAAGAGGGGATCCTGCGCGCGCCGCGCGACGGGGACATCGGCGCCGTGTTCGGCATCGGGTTCCCGCCGTTCCGCGGCGGCCCGCTGCGTGCGGCCGACACCATCGGCGCGGCGGCGCTGGTGCAGCGCCTCGAGGCGCTGAACGCCCGCTTTCCGGGGCGCTACGCGCCAGCGGCGACGCTGGTGACGATGGCAGCGACCAACGAGACGTTTTATCCGTCCACCGGAAAACCGGTGTGAGTACGCACAGCACCACGTTCACGAGGGCGCCGGCGCTGCCGTGCCGCCTGCGGCCATAGGTCACGATGTTTCGCTCATCACTCATCTGGCTCTCGCGCCAGAAATCGATATTCCGGTTTGTCCGCCACAACGGCTTCGCCAAGCGCTTCGCCTCGCGCTTCGTGGCCGGCGAAACCATCGAGACGGCGTGCGACGCCGTTGCCGCGCTGAATGCCAAGGGCATCACGGCCACGCTCGACCTGCTCGGCGAGAGCGTCACGGCCGAGGCCGAGGCGCGGGAAACCGGCAAGATGTACCTGCGCGTGCTCGATGAAATCGCGCGGCGCAAACTCAACGCCAACGTCTCGGTGAAGCTCACCGCACTGGGGCAGGACATCTCGGACACCGTGTGCGAGGAGATTGCCCGGTCGATTCTCGAGCGCGCCAGGCAGTATGGCACGTTCGTGCGCTTCGACATGGAAGGAAGCGGGTACACGCAGCGTACGCTCGACTTCTTTTCGCAGCGGATCTTCGGCGATTTTCCGGACACCGTGGGCATCGCGCTGCAGAGCATGATGCGGCGCACGCCGCAGGACGTGGCGTGGGCCAACGAGAAGCAGTGCCGGGTGCGACTCTGCAAGGGCGCATATCTCGAGCCGGCCGCGGTCGCCTTTCCCGACAAGCAGGACGTCGACCGCACGTACGTGGAGTGTTCCAAGGCGCTCATTCAGTACGGCCGCTACCCCGGGCTGGCCACGCACGACCCGGTGATCATCGCCGAAGTGTCGGCCTGGGCGAAGGCCAGCGGCATTGGCGCCGACCGCTTTGAGTACCAGATGCTGTACGGCGTGCGTCGCGACCTGCAGGAGCAGATTGTGCGCGACGGCTGGGGCATGCGCGTCTACGTGCCGTTCGGCACGCAGTGGTATCCGTACCTGATGCGGCGCCTCGCCGAGCGGCCGGCCAACATCTGGTTCATTGCCGGCAACGTGCTGCGCGAGACCTTCCGACGTCGTTAGGCTCAGGCCGGTTCATTCCACCCGATCACTCCAAGGGTGACGAGA
>CAYHCW010000352.1:0-3776 GCA_964355025.1 uncultured Gemmatimonas sp.
ACGCGATGACGACGGAGCAGTTCCTCGCGGAGCGTCGCCCGGAACTGCTCGCGGCAGACCTGAAAGTCGCAGCGGTCTTGCTTCGCACCGGCCTGCGTGAAGGGTGGCTCGGTGCGCACGAGTTCTTCCAGGCCACCCATCGCATCTGGGCCTCATTGTTCTTCTCCGGCAGTCCGGACGCGAACCAGGGCTGGCTGGAGTACCTGCGCTTGTCAACCGCCTACCAGCCGGAAATCTCGGATCTCGCAGCGGCAGCCTGATGTCTGGCGCCAGATCGCGCCGGTGGGCTGACACCTGACGTTGCTTGATGCTTGTGGAGCGGCCGTCGTCCGACGCGCCGAGGTGGCGCTCGCAGCGTGCGTGAGGCTCGGCTACGCGACGATGACGAGACGGTCGGCGAGCAGGCGTACGGCGTCGTGGCGCTCGCGAGGAGTGACGGCGAAGGTGGCCTCGATCCTGCGCGCAGCGGCGGCGAAGAGGGTCTCGTGCTGCGTCTGCTCGCGGGAGCGGATCACGTCGCCGAGGGAGTCGAGCCAGAAGGTGCGTTCGAGCGTGCTCTGTGTGTCGAGGGCGCGATCTACGCAGTCGGCGATGACGCTGTCGGCGGCGCAGACGAGGTCGCGCGCCGCGACGAGCGAAGCGAGCATCGTGTCGCGGGCTTCGAGACGTAGCGCGAAGAGTCTGCGTGCGATTTCTTCACCTTCGGCCTGCGCGGCGAGGTTGCGCGCGATGCCAAGCAGGTAGCGCGCATCGACGCCGTCGGGCAGCGTGTTTGCGGCGCGCTTGCCATCGAAGATCGCAATCCCGTCGATGATCGCGTCGAGTGGATATCCAGCAATGGCGACGCGGATATGGCGCTCTGGGTCGAGTAGGTTGAGGCGCGCAAAGTGAGTGTCGAGCAGGAGCAGGATCTCAGGCCGGCGCCGGGCTTCGAGCGTGCGTCTGGCGCGCTCTTGGCGCTCGGCGGTCTCTCGTAGCTCGCGACGCGCTTGCTCGATCTCCTCGTCGGATGGCTGGTCGCAATAGAGGTCCACGCGCGAGCATCCACCGCGGTTTGCGCGCGGCCGGTGATTGGTGGTGCGCGCCCAGACCTGCGCGACGATGGCGAGAAGGGCTGCGCCGAGCGCGTGTGGGCCAGCGTGCGTGTCGAGCACGAGTTCGGGGAGCACTTGGGAGAAGAGACCGAATGCGCCTTCGACATGTGCCTTGTTCTGCGGACGCGCTGGCGTGGCGCGCATACGGAGCGTGTCGCCGAGCGCGAGATCGATGTCGGGAGTGTGATTGGACGGACGATTGTCGAGCAGGAGCGCGAGGGGCGGCAATCCGGTGGTGAGCACGCCATCACGGAAGGCTTGCACGACAGCTTCGGCGTCTTCCTCACGGCGCACCGACGCGCCGACGAAGGCGCCTGTGTGCGCGTCGACATTGAGTTCGAGGTTGAAGTCGATGCGCTGATTGTTGATGACGACCGGCACTTGCATGCCGTCACCGACCCACTGCGCGCCCGGGAAGAACGTGCGAAACGCGCCGCGTAGCGCGCTCTCGTCGGGGCTCCTTCCGTCGCGTCGCGCGGGGCGACGCAGGCCGTGGACATGAAGAATGCGCGCCACCAGGTCGCGTCCAAAGGGCACACGAAGCGCCTCGCGTACGTGCGCGCAGAAGCCGAGAAAGCTGCCCTCCCAGCGCGGCCACGCGTCGAGCACGGTCTGCATCTGCGCGGCCTCGGCGCTCGGAGCTGGCACGGTCTGCTCAGGCGTGTCGGAGAGAGTCGCCGAGCTGCGCAGCCAGTCCTTGAGCGTGCCAAGCGGCAGACAGGTGGCCTCGGCAAACGTCTCGATCTCCACCATCGCGTGCTCGGCGCGTAGCTCGACGACGAAGCGTCGAAAGCCGTCGGAGTATTGCTGCCGCGCGGCGCCTCGGTGCACGCACCCGGGATGGGCCATGACGTATCCGAGCGCCGCGCGGGTCAGCGGTTCGCTGTCGGTCGTCGCCGTCGGAGCGGGCTTCGGTGGGCGCCCGCGCGTCGGCAACAGCGTCGGCAACAGGACGACGAGCGCATCGACGAGCTCGTAGGCGCTGCTGCGCGAAGCCTTGGTCGCCGCGAGGATCTCGATCACCGTCGGCGCCGGCAAGGCGAGCGATTCGCACAGCGAGCGAGCGAGCAGCAGGAGCGCAGCTACGACAAGAGGGCAGACAGCGAGCAGTTTTTCGGATACGGAGTGCATGGCCCTTTTCGGGGTGGGAGTGAGCTGCGTGCAAACACCTCATGCCTCACTTCGACGAGGGCCACTTCTTTTCTGCGCTCGCGGCGCGATCAGGCCGGCGCGCCGAGCAGCTTCTGGCCGAGCAGCCACACCTCCGGCACACCGCCGCGGCTGATCACCTTGAACAGCTCCAGGCAGCGCTCGCGAAGCTCGATGCCGTCGCCGAGGTCGCGGCCTGCCCCCGCCTCGATGCGTGCGAGCACCTCCGCGGCGCGCCCGTAGTAGCGGTCCGCGGGCACGAGCAGCCCGCCGAGCGCGTGGTGAGTGCGCGCGTGATTGTACCAGTGCATGTGAATTTCGAGCCGACGGCGCATCTCCGCGACGTCGTAGAAGCGATGCTTGTCGAATAGCTCCTTGTGCAGATTGGCATTGAAGACTTCGACCTTGCCATTCCACTCCTTCTGCTCGGCGACGAGCTGGTCAATGCCCATCTCCGTGAGCAACGCGGTGAAGCGAGAGATCCCTCTCCACGACCAGAACGCAGACCCCTTGTCGTGCATGACGCGCTCGGGACGCCCGTGCTTTTCAGTCGCCTCCTCGAACGTCTGGATGACCATGTCCGCGCGCTCCGCGTCATCGACGCCGTGGCCGACGACGTAGCGTGAGCAGTCGTCGATGAGGATCAGCGTGAACGTCGAGACGGGGCCGATGTACCGCTGCACGAAGTCGAGGTGCCACAGGTGATTGGGCCGCACCGCGTCGTAGCGTCGATCGTGCTTCTGTCGCACGACCTTCGGTAACCGATACCCCGCGTCTTCCATGACTCGGCGAGTCGTGTGTATCGAGACCTTGATGTTCTTGCGCCGAAGCTGATTGACGATCTGACTCGGCCCGAGCCCGGGATGACTCTTCCACTCCGCGAGGATCTCTGCGTCGCGCTGCTGCTCGATGTCCTTGGGCGCAGGCCCGCTCGTCGGCGACGGCCCCTCTCCCGCCGCCGCCTTCGTCAGCCTGCGCTGCCAGTCGTAGATCGAGAAGCGGCTGATGCCGTGCTGCTTCGCCGCCGCAGTCACTCCGTGCTTCGCTGCGTCTTCGAGCACGACGGCCTTCTGCGAGGGCGAGTAGAGCTTCGCGACTCGTGAGCGAGGCGCGGGCTTCGCGACCGGGACCGCCGTCGCCGCCGCGCTCGCGCCGCGGCCCGCCTGCGACGGCGCAGTCGGCACCGGCGTATCGCTCGCCGCCGCCGGCACCACCGCCGTGGACTTCTCGCTGACCGCCCGCGTCACCCCCGCCGCGCTTGCCCACCGGCTCACGCAGCTCTGCGGGACGTGGTGCTTCTTCGCCGCCGCGATCACCCCGCTCGTGCGCACGTCCGCGAGAACGGTCTCGCGCTGCTTCGCCGTGTAGCTCCGCCTCTTGTTTGACTCCATCGCGACCTCTGCCCGCCCGCAGTCACCCTCCCGGACCGTCCGGGATTGCGGCGCCGCGCACGGATGGTCAGATGGTCGGCATCAGCACCTACCCGACTTCGTCGACCGCATCACCCGAGCAAACGGACGGCCGCCCGGCGCC
>CAYHCW010000353.1:0-3774 GCA_964355025.1 uncultured Gemmatimonas sp.
CGGCACCACCCTGCTCTGCACGCTGACCTCCGTCTGCAACTCGGGCGCGGCCCAGTCGGCCATCAACCTCGGCGCGAATGCGGCCTTCGCCAAGTTCAGCCGCACCGACGAAGCCGAGTCGGACGAGGAGGCGGTGCGCTTCCTCATCAAGGCGCGCATCGATCCCAACGGCATTCCCGAGATGTTCGCGATCCTGCTGAAGGAGCGAAAGGAGCAGCCCGACGCGCTCTCGGCGTTCTTCGCGTCGCACCCGCTCGAAGAGTCGCGCATTGCCGATACCAGGCGCATGATCGCGGCGTACCCGGCGGCGCAGACGACGGGGCTGACGAAGGACTCGCCGAATTTCCAGGCGATGAAGTCGCGGCTGATGGCGTTGCCGCAGCCGAAGAAGTAAACGAAAAGCGTACAGCACCTGTACGCTCTACGCTCTACGCTGTACGCTTTACGCCGTCCGCTACAGGCCCCTCACAAACTCCGTCACCAGCGCGCAGAAACTATCGCCGGCGGCCTCGGCGGCGCGCATGACGTCGGCGTGGCTCAGCTTCTCGCTGGTCAGCCCGGCGGCCGGATTGGAGATCAGCGAGACGCCCACGACCTCCAGGCCGATGGCGTTGGCCATGATCACCTCGGGCACCGTGCTCATGCCGGTGGCGTCGGCGCCAATGTGTGCGAGCATGCGCACTTCGGCCAGCGTCTCGTAGGTGGGCCCCAGCAACCCCACGTAGACGCCCGACTGCAGCGGGATGTCGAGCCGCAGCGCGGCGGCGCGCAGCAACTGCCGGAGGCGCGGCGAGTACGGCGCGCTCATGTCGGGGAACCGCGTGTCGCCGGGCTCGAGCGGACCGGTGAGCGGGTTCACGAACATCATGTTGAGGTGATCCTCGATCACCATCAGGTCGCCGGCGCTGAACGCGCGATTGATGCCCCCGGCCGCGTTGGACACGAACAGTGTGCGCGCACCCAGCGCGTGGGCCACGCGCACCGGGAACGCGCTCACCTGCGGCGCGTGTCCCTCATACATGTGAAAGCGTCCGGCGAAGGCGAGCACCTCTTGCCCTCCCAGCGTGCCGGCGATGAGTTCGCCCTTGTGACCGATGACGTGCGTGGCGTGGAAGCCCGGCACCTCCGCGTATTTCAGGCGACGTGCGTTCTCGATGCGGTCGGCCAGCCCGCCGAGCCCTGACCCGAGGATGATGGCGCACGCTGGCGACTGCACGCCGAGCGCCGCGCGGATGGCGTCGGCGGCAACGCGCGCGGCGGCGGCTCCGTGGGTACTCATGGGCGTCCTCCGTTGAGCAAGGCGGCGATGTCGCGGTCCACGGTGGCCAGCAGGGCGCTCCGCTCACTCTCGTGCAGGAACGCGCTGGTGAACCCGTTGCGGGCCACCTGGCACAGCTCCTCGAACGAGAAGCCCAGGTGGGTGGCGGCGCGCTGGTACTCGTCCACCAGCGTGATGCCGCTCATCAGCCGGTTGTCGGTGCTGAGCACCACGTTGAGTCCGCGGTCGAAGAACTGGCGCAACGGGTGCGTGTCGAACGAGGCGGCCGCACGCGTCTGCACGTTGCTGGTGATGCAGCACTCCAAGGTGATGCGCCGGTCGTTCACGTACTGCGTCAGCGATTCGTCCTCGAGCAGGCGCGTGCCGTGGCCAATGCGGCAGGCGCCGCAGCGGTGCACGGCGTCGCGCACCGAATCGGCGCCGGCGCCCTCGCCCGCGTGGCACGTGCACGGCAGGTCGTTCTCTCGCGCGTAGTCAAACGCCTGCTTGTGGCGGCTGGCCGGGTTGCCCGCCTCGCCGCCGGCGAGGTCAAAGCCGGCCACGCCCTTGCCCTTGAACGCCACCGCCAGCTTTGCCAGCTCCAGTGACACCTCGGGCGCCATGTTGCGAATGGCGCAGACGATCACGCGCCCCACGATGCCGTACTCCTGCTGCGCGCGGGCCAGCCCGCGCAGCGGCGCCTCCACCGACTCCTCGAGCGACAGCCCGCCACGCACGTTCAGCACCGGAGCGTAGCGCGTCTCGAGATACCGCACGCCTTCGCGCGCGGCGTCCTCGGCCAGCTCGTAGGTGATGCGCTCCAGGGCCTCGCTGGTCTGCATCACCGAGAGCGTCACGGAAAAGCGCTCGAGATAGTCCTCGAGGTTCTCGGCGTCGTCCACGAGCATGTACTCGGCGAGGGCCTCGGCGTCATCGGCCGGCATCGGCTTGTCGTACTCGGCGGCGAGCTCGAGCAGCGTCGATGGCCGCACGCAGCCGTCGAGATGGCAGTGCAGCTCGGTCTTGGGAAGCAGCCGCAGGAGCTCGGAGGTGACGACGGTCACGCCGTGTCCCCGGCACGGCCGGCGCGCGCCGACACCAGGCGGAAGATCGCCCCGCCAAACACCGGAGCGTCGGCCGGCGTGGGCAGGCCGCGGCTGTCCGTCACGCCACGCGTGCCGGCGGCAAGCGCCGCACCTTCGGCGGGGTCGAACGCACGCACGGCGTCGAGCACGGTGGCGCCGGCGGCGACGTGTACCACGCGCGCGTTGACGAAGACAGTCAGGGTATCGGTCATGGCGTGGGATAGATCAGGCGGGGCGTCTCGTCGGGCACAATGACGCCGCCGGGAAGTGCGCGGATGTAGGCGACGAGCGCGTCGAGATCCTGCACGTTGAGCGGCTCGGTGAGTCGCGCCGCGCCGCCAAGGCCAAGTCCGTCGCCGCCGGTGAGCATGAAGTCGCTGAGCACCAGGCGGTACTCGCGCGCGTCGTCGAGCGGCGTGCCGTTGGCGAGCTGCGCGCCCACGAGGCGCTGGCCGGCCGGTTTGGTGTTGTCCCATGTGAGCGTGATGCCGCTCACGTGCACGCGCGGCGCGCGCTGGCCATCGTAGAACTTCTCGAAGTACGCGCGCAGGGCGTCGCCCCGCGCGGTCACGCGATAGAGCACGTTGCCAAAGGGGGCGAGCTCGAACAGCGCCCCATAGGTCACGGTGCCCGCCTGCAGGTCGGCGCGGATGCCGCCGTTGTTCATCACGGCGAAATCGGCCTGCCCGGCCGCGCGCTGCGCGTCGGCGATGAGGTGCCCGAGCGCGTACTCATCCCCGCGGCGGACCATCGGCACCGCCAGCTGGGCGATGGGCCGGCTGACGCGTGCAGCAATGCCGGCCGTGGCGTCGCGCACCAGCGCGGCGATGTCGGCATCGGCGGCCAGCGTATCACTGTCGACATTGCGAACCCCGGCCCGCGCCTTGCCGGCCACGGCGCCGGCCGCATCGAGCGGCAGGTCCACCACGGCAATCGCGCGGCCGCCCGACCGGGCCTGCACCACCGGGATGCCGTTCACCTCGGTGTTCAGCACCGAATGCGTGTGGCCGCTGACGATGGCATCGACTTTCTCGGTGATTCCCTGGGCAAGCTGGATGACCTCGCCGCTGCAGGCCTGCGCCGCGCCACGGCCGTTGCAGAACGCCCCATCGTGGGCGAGCACAATCACCACGGTGGCGCCGCGCGCGCGCAGCGATCGCACGTGCGCATTCACCACCGGCCCCGGGCTCGCAAAGCGCAGGTCGGCAACATTGGACGCCATCGTCGTCTTCGGCGTCAGCGGCGACGCCACACCGACGATGCCGATCTTCACGCCGCCGCGCACGACAATGGTGTCACCGCGGATCCACGGCACGCTGCGCCCGTCGGCATAGGTCACGTTGGCACCAAGCACGGCCTGGTGCAGTTCCCGGATGCGGGCCCGCAGCGTGTCCTGCCCCCAGTCGAACTCGTGGTTGCCCAGCGCGCTGG
>CAYHCW010000354.1:0-3769 GCA_964355025.1 uncultured Gemmatimonas sp.
GCCATCACGTCCACCAGCTTGCCCTTGCCTTCGTCGCCCCACTGGGCGCCGACCACGACGATTGCCCGCGTCTTCGCATCGAACATTGCGGCTCCGGACCGTCAGGCGGGCGAACGGATGGACACAAAAAAACGCCCCGGCGCAGATTAGCAGGGCGTTGAAATAATCTACGGGGCGCACGGGGCCATGGCAACGAGTGTCACGCCCCGATTGCCGCTCCCCGTCGTGCGGTCCCTACACCATGGCAGGCGCCATCAACTGCTCCACCACCTGCCGCTGCGACGCCCCAAGGGCCAGCAGCGGCTGCCGCACCGGCCCGCCCACCAGCCCAACGGCGTCGAGCGCCGCCTTGACCCCCGGCACGCCAAGCCCGGCCACGATCTCGCTGGCCATCGGCTTCAGGCGCTCCTGCGCGGCCGCGGCGCGGGCGAGGTCGCCCGACCGGAATCCATCGTACACATCCACCGACAGCCCGGCCGCGAACAGCGACACCGCCACGATGCCCCCGCGCGCGCCGCGTTCGAGCGCGGGGAGCAGCTGGCCCCCATTGCCCGTAAGCACCGTGAACTGTTCGCCCTGCACCTGGAGGTACCCCTCGAGCAACGCCAGGTCGCCCGAGCTGTCCTTGATGCCGATGATGTTCTCGTGCATCGACAGCTCGGCCACGAGATCCGGCGTCAGCTTGAAGTGCATGAACTTGGGGATGTTGTACAGCACCACCGGCACGGGGCTCTCATCGGCCACCCGTTCGTAGTGCCCGCGCAACGCGTCCGTCGTCATCTGCGCGCCGTAGTAGTGCGGGGCGACCACCAGCACGGCGTTGGCGCCGCGCGCGGCGGCGTCACGGCAGCGCGTCACGCATTGTTTCGTCGATTCGGCGCCCGTCCCCATCAGCAGCAGGCGGTCCGCCGGCACGACCTCCCGCGCCGCACCCAGCAGCGCGCCGCGTTCGTGCTCGTCCAGCAGCGCGGCCTCCCCCGTGGATCCGCACACCACGAGGCCCGACAGTCCGTGCGCCAGGTGCGAACGGAGGTTGGCGGCAAATCCCGCGAGATCGAGCGTTTCGGACGGAGTGAAGGGCGTCGTGACCGGGCCCAAAACACCGGCAAGCATAATGGAAGGCATCAAGCAGAACCGTTGGCAGTTGGCAGTTGGCGGTTGGCAGTTGGCAGTTGGCGGTTGGCAGTTGGCGGTTGGCGGACAGCGTGAAGCGTACAGCATACAGCGTACAGGTGCTGTACGCAGTTCACCCCTTCAGGAAGTCCATCCCCGACCCCGAACTGAACCCATCGTCCGTTGCGATCGAGTTCCGCTTCACGTCTTCGGCCTTTACCGTCGTCGTCTTGCGCTTGAACGTCTGCATCTTCAACTGGAAATCGCTCGGCCGCGTCGCCGCCGCCAGTGCGGCCTCGAACGTTACATCGCCGCTCTGCACGAGGTCGCCCAGGTGCTGGTCGAAGGTCTGCATGCCGTACTGGTCGCGACCGTCCGCGATGTAGTCGCGAATCTCGCTGATCTTCTCCCCTTCCATGATCAGTTCACGGATGGTCGCCGTCACCACCATCACCTCGGCCGCCACCACCCGGCCGTGGCCGTCGGCGCGCGGCAGGAGCCGCTGCGACACCACCGCCGACAACGTCTCCGCCAGGCGCACCCGCACCACTTCCTGCTCTTCGGGCGGGAACATCGCCATGATGCGCATGATCGTGCTCTGCGCGTCGGGCGTGTGCAGCGTGGACAGCAGCAGGTGACCGGTTTCGGCCGCCTTCATGCCCGTGTCCACCGTCTCGGCGTCGCGCATTTCGCCGATGAGGATCACGTCCGGGTCCTGGCGCAGCGCGGCGCGCAGCCCCGAGCGGAAGCTCTCGGTGTCCACGCCGATCTCGCGCTGCGTGATGCTGCTCTGCAGGTCGCGGTGCAGGAACTCGATGGGATTCTCGAGCGTGACGATGTGCTTGTTGCGCGACGCGTTGATGTGGTTGATCATCGCCGCCATCGTGCTCGACTTGCCCGAGCCGGTCACGCCGGTCACGAGGATCATCCCGCGCTCGACTTCCGTGATTCGCCGCATCACCTCCGGCAGCTTGAGCTTCTCGAAGCTTGGCACCTCGAACGGGATGACGCGCATCACGATCATGAAGCTCGACCGCTGCCGCAGGATGTTCACGCGGAAGCGGCCGATGCCCGGCGCCCCCCACGAGCAGTCGAAGTCCGTCACCTTGTCAATGCGCGCGCGATCTTCCTCGTTGGGAATCAGCCGCAGCGCGATGGCCTTGGTCTGCTCGGGCGTCAGCGCCTGCTTGGTGAGCGGCACGAGCCGCCCATCGATGCGCGCGCGAAAGACGTCGCCCGCCTTGATGTGCAGGTCCGACGCCCCGCGATCCACCGCCGCCTTGATGATCTTCTCCATCGCGTCTTCAGTATCCGAGCGTCTTGTCCACGAGGTTCCGGAGCGGCCGGCCCTCGGCGTACGAGTGCCAGTTCTCCATGAAGAGCGCCGTCAGCCGATCCCACAGCCGGCGCGGCGAAACACCGCTGACGTGCGGTGTCCACACAACGTGTCGAAGTTGCCACAACGCACTCTCGGGGGCCAGTGGCTCGTGGGCAAAGACATCGAGCACCGCGCCGCGGAGATGACCGCGCTCCAGCGCCGCCAGCAGCGCCCCCTCGTCCAGCAGCGTTCCGCGCGACACGTTGGCCACGATCGCGCCCTCAGGCAGCAAGGCCAGCCGGCGCGCATCAAGCACCTGGCGCGTCTCGGGAGTCAGCGCCGCCGCGAGCACCACCACGTCGGCATGGGGAAGCTCGTCGTCGATGGCCGCGAGCCCCCGCACGCGCGCGAACCCCGGAGGGCAGCCCTTGGCCGGGTCCCGGCGGAGTCCCACGACCCGCGCCCCCAGCGCGGCAAACCGCGAGGCAATCGCCGAGCCGAGTCCGCCCGCCCCGATCACCAGCACCTGCAGTTCGTCCATCTCCCGGATGTGCGAGGACGGCGCCCCAAAAACGGCCTGGTCCCATCGCCGCTCTGCGCGCGCCGCGTCCGCCAGGTCGAAGCCCCGGCACAGATAAAGCACGCCGGCCAGCACGTGCTCGGCGATCGACGGTCCGTAGACTCCCGCCGAGTTCGTCAGCAGGCAGGGGCCGTCGCGCAGTTCCGGGATGGCCAGGAACGCGCCCACGCCCGCCGTGCCTGCGTGAATCCACTGCAGCTTCGGCGCCGCGTGGAAGAGCGCGACGGGCATGCCGTAGCCCAGGTACGCGTCGGCCGTCTCCACCGCGGCCAGCACCTCGGCACTCGGCTCGGGCGTGCCGTATCCCAGCGCGTCGGTCGGCGAGTTCACCACCACCGCCTCCCAGCCAACCGGCGCGTCCGCACGCATCCGCTCGCCGACGGCGGCGGGAAGGCAGAAGGCCGCCGCGCGCGACCGCAGGTCCACGACGAGCCGGCGCACGCTAGTGCAGCGTCACGTCGAGAACGTCTTCACGCTCGAGCAGCAGGTCGCGCGCCACCCCGAACTGCGACGCGGGTCCGCGCAGTCGCAGCTCGAACACGCGATCCCGCGGATGATCGTACTTCTCCTTTTCGATGATCTTCATCCCCGTATCGGTGAGCAGGTGCTCGAGCGAGCCAAACTCCGTGTTCACGGCGGCGCGCACCGTCATGGGCATCGTCCGTCGCGCGCGCACCAGCTTGTGCTCGAGATTGCCGATGACGAGGAGAACCAAAATCACCATCAAGGTGGTACCGATGCCCTCGACGTAGAACCCC
>CAYHCW010000355.1:0-3755 GCA_964355025.1 uncultured Gemmatimonas sp.
CGAAGGCCAGGGAGACGTTCAGGCAGGAAGTGGCCGGCGCGACCTACCGGTCGCTGCTCCCCGAGGGCCAGAAGCCGCCGCTCGGCCTGAATCTCGACGAGATGGCGAAGTATCGCGAGCAGATGAAGCCGTTCTACCTGAAGACGGAGATCCACTTCAGGTAGGCAGCTACTTCGTGTAGAGCACCAGCAACCCGCACGTCTTGCGCATGGCATTGTACTCCAGCGGCATGGTCGCGCCCCCCTTGTAGACCTCCACCGCCAGAATGTCGGTCGGGGCGAGCGAGGTCAGGTCGAACAGCTCCTCACTCTCGTCGCCGCGGTACACAAAGACGCTGTTGACCACCACCGCCGCATAGCAGAGCCCCGGGGAGGCGCCGCGTGCCCGATCTCCCGCGCTGATTCTCGGCATGTTCATGAAGGAATCGTAGCCCCGGCGGGTCGCGAAGAATGCCGCGCCGCCGCGGAGGCGTACGATGTCTGCCCCACTCACGGCCTGCAGCACATCGGCCAGCGGGCGGCCACGTTCCTTCTCGAGTTGCGCCGCCGTGAGGAACGACCCGCCATTGCGCGCAGCGCGGTGCGCCTCGAACGACGCCAGGCGACGGTCGGTCGCCGGCGCCACCACGTACACCTTTGACAGTTCGGTCGAGGCTTCGGCGAGGCGCATCAGTTGCTCCGCGCCGTCAGCGCCCGTGATGGTGATCGTCGTCGAGGATTGCTGGAATCCGAGCTTGCGCAGGCCGACCTGATACCGGCCCACCGCGAGGTCCCTGAGCGCGAACGCTCCGGTCGAGTCGGTGCTTGCCGAGCGGGAAACTGCCGGCACGCTCACCTCGACGCCGGCCAGGGGCTGACCGGTGCGATCGTTCACGACGCGCCCCGTGAGTGCGCCCGTCGTCTGGGCCGGCAGGTACGAGGCGAGCAGCGTCACGCCGAGTGTGAGCGCGGCGCGGCGCGCGGAAGAAAAGGTCATCGTGGCTGCCGGGACGATGTTCGCGCACGGGCGTGGAGTCACCCCCCCCACCCCTGGGAAAGCTAGGATGAGGGTCGGATCGCGGCGAGTAGACGCCGGAGCAGCGCAGGCAGGCGCAGCCCCCTGGGCGCCTACCCGAGGGTCAGCGCCGGCATCACCGCCGGCTCTTCGCTCGCCGCGACGCGCCGCAAAAGCGATGCCCAGCGCGCGCTGACGTCCGCCTGGATGTGCGCCACCTGCTCCACGCTCAGGTGGCGGAATCGCCCCTGGCGCCGCAGGTACGGCTCCACCGGATCGCCCGCGTGGTCCATGGTCAGCCGCCAGCGCTCACCGTCCTCCACCTCGAGCATCGGGAAGACGCAATTCTGCACGGCCATGCGGGCAAGCTCGATGGTCTCGTCGTCGCCGCACTTCCACCCCGGTGGGCACGGCGAGAGCAGGTGCAGGAATCGCGTGCCGCGCACGTCGCGTGCACGCGTGGCCTTCTCGAGCAGGTCCACCGGATACGCCACCGTGGCCGTCGCCGCATACGGAATGCCGTGCGCAGCCATGATCCCCATGATGTCCTTCTTCTTCGTCGCCTCGGGATGCTGCGCCGGCGTCGTCGTGGTCCACGCCCCCCACGGCGTCGCCGACGACCGCTGGATGCCGGTGTTCATGTACGCTTCGTTGTCGTAGCAGCAGTACAGGATGTTCTCGTTGCGCTCGGCGGCGCCCGACAATGCCTGCAGGCCGATGTCAAACGTGCCGCCATCACCCACCCACACCAGCACCGTGGTGTCGGTGTCGCCCTGCAGGTCGAGCGCCGCGCGCACGCCCGAGGCCACGGCGGGGCCGGTGGCGAATGCCGTGTGATACACCGGCACCTGCAGCGACGACTGCGGCCACGGCCCGGCGATGATGGTGAAGCAGCAGGCCGGCATGACGACGATCGTCTTGGGGCCGAGCGCCTTGAGCACGAGGCGCATGGCCAACGGCGCCGCGCACCCGGGGCAGGCGAGATGTCCCGACGTCAGCAGCTCGCCGTGCGGGACCGCTTGATCGATGCGCACCTGGCTCACGGATTCACTCCCACCCAGAGGTCTTCACGTTCGGACGGTGTGCCCGCTTGCGTGCGCTCGATCACCTCGTCGATGACTGCCGGTGTGATGTCGCGTCCCCCCAGCCCGAGCACATAGCCGTAGATGAGCGGACGGTCCTCAGCCGGCAGGTCGTACAGCGCCGAACGCAGCTCTTCGGCAAAGATGCCGCCATGCCCCGGCGAGATGTTGCGGTCGAGCACCGCCACCTTGTCGAACCCGGCGAGCGCGGTGCGCAGCAGCTCGGTGGGGAACGGCCGGAACAGCTTCACTTTCACCAAGCCGATCTTCTCCCCCGCCGCCCGGCGCTGGTCGATGACGAAGCGTGCGGTCGACGTCACCGTGCCCGACGTCACCAGCACCAGCTCGGCATCCTCGGTGCGGTACGACTCCACCGCGCCGTACCCGCGCCCGAACATCCGCATCCAGTCGGCCTCGATGGTCTCGAGCACGCGCGGCACCTGCCGCAGCGCCTCGTTCTGCAGCCACCGCATTTCCATGTAGCTGTCCGGGCGCACCAATGCGCCGAACGCGTGCGGGTCATTCACGTCGAGCGTGCGGCGTGCCTCCCGGCGCGGCAGGAACCGGTCCACCAGTTCCTGGTCGGGGATGTCCACCGCCTCGGCCGTGTGCGAGAGGTAGAACCCGTCGAGCATCAGCATCACCGGCACATCGAGGGTCTCGGCGAGCCGGAACGCCTGGATGGTCGTGTCGAGCACTTCCTGGTTCGTCTCGCAATACAGCTGCACCCAGCCGGTGTCGCGCTGCGACAGGCTGTCGTTCTGGTCGGTCCAGATGTTCCAGCCGGGCCCCAGCGCGCGATTGACGTCGGCCATCACGATGGGATGCCGGCCCCCGGCCGCCCAGTGCAGCATCTCGTGCATGTACACGAGCCCGTGCGACGACGACGCCGTGAACGTGCGGGCGCCGGTCGCCGAGGCGCCGATGCACGCCGCCATCGCCGAATGCTCCGACTCCACCTTGATGAAGCGGGCCGGCAGCGAGCCATCGGCGCACATCTCCGAGAGCTTCTCCACCACCTGCGTCTGCGGCGTGATCGGGTATGCGGCGATCACCTCCACGCGCGCCAGCTGCGCGCCCCAGGCGACCGCGTGGTTGCCCACCATCACCTTCTTCATGGCCTGTCCCGCGTCATGGTGATCGCCCCACGGGGGCATTCGGCCACGCAGATGCCGCAGCCCTTGCAATAGTCGAGCGCAATCTCGTACGCCCCGTCGGCGCCGTGCGAGATGGCCGCATCGGGGCAGAAGATGAGGCAGACGTCGCACTGGGTGCACACGCCGCAGTTGAGGCAGCGGTGCGCCTCGTCGATCGCCTGCGCGCTCGTGAGCCCGGTGTTCACTTCGTCGAAGCCGCGCGCCATCCCGGCGTCCACGTGCCCGTCATCCAGGTGCACGTCGGCGTGCCGCGCGGCCCGGGCGAAGTGATTGAGGTTGAGGTCGCTGAACTCGACCACCGTGTTCATCGGGGCGACGCGACGCACCGGATCGCGCTGCGTCCATCGCAGCGCGCTGACATTGCCGCCGCCAAAGCGCAGCGTGTCCGTGCTGCGATCATCGCGACCGTCACCGGCGACGGTGCGCAGGTGCCGGTCGATGCCGATGGCGGCGCGCTTGCCGGCGCCGAGTGCGTCGGCGACCGTGCGCTCGAGGTCGGTGACGTCGCCGCCGGCAAAGAGCG
>CAYHCW010000356.1:0-3752 GCA_964355025.1 uncultured Gemmatimonas sp.
CGAAGAGCACGATTGTTGCGTACTCGGCGTGGGTGCGCTCTTTCATCGCGGAGCGGCTCGACGCGGGTGCGGCGCGCCCCGGCTCCCTGACTGCCCACGATGTCCGCGACTTTCTCCTGGCTCGCGTCGGTCACATGGCCCCGAGACGCGTGCAGGCCGCAGCCAGCGCGCTGCGGTCGTTCCTTCGGCACCTGTTCCTGCACGGCGATACTCAGACGGACCTTCGATTCGCCATCCCGACGGTACGCCAGGGGCCCCGGCCGACCGTGCCGCGCCATCTTGCTGCCGAGGACGTGGAGAGACTCCTCCAAGCCTGCAACCGCTCGTCGGCGACAGGACGTCGGGATTATGCACTGCTGCTGCTTATCGCTCGCCTGGGCCTTCGTGCGAGCGAGGTGATCGCGCTCGAGCTGGGCGACCTGCGCTGGCGCGAGGCGGAGATTATCGTTCGTGGTAAAGGCCTGGTTCGCGATCGCCTCCCCTTGCCCGCCGATGTCGGAGAGTCGCTCGCGCTCTACCTGAAGGAGCGGCTGCCGGTGGACTCGCGACGCGTCTTCTTGTGCATGCGGGCACCGCAGCGGGGCTTCGCGCATCCCTCGACGGTCACGACGATCGTGATGCGTGCGCTCGCTCGTTCTGGCCTGACGCCGGCGACGCGCGGAGCTCACTTGCTCCGGCACAGCCTGGCCACCGCGATGGTACGGAAGGGTGCGTCTCTCGCCGAGATCGGGCAGGTGCTCCGTCACCGTTCACCGAATACGACCGAGATCTACGCCAAGCTCGACTTCGACGCCCTGCGCGACGTCGCCATGCCTTGGCCTACAAAGCGAGGTGCGCGATGAGTACGTTACAAGAGGCCCTGAAGTCATACCTCGACCTGCGTCGTGGGCTCGGCACGAGTCTGCACGGACCGGCCGCCCGCCTGCGCCGCTTCGTCGAGTTCCTTGACCACGAGGGCGCCGCCATCATCACGACCGAACTCGCGCTCCGTTGGGCGACGGCACCGGTCGACGTCATGGCCGCCACTCGAGCCCAGCGTCTGGGTGACGTACGCCGCTTCGCCGTGACGCTGGTCCGATGGTACCGGGAAGGACGCGATGTCGAACGCGAGCTTCCCAAACTCTCCGCCTACTTGGGGCACGCTCACGTCGCCGACACCTACTGGTACATCGAGGCCATCCCCGAACTCCTCCAACTCGCCACCGACCGAGCCACAGGCCCACAGGGGGAAGCACCATGACCACCCCCGACTTCTCTGCGCTTCTGCAGGCGTTCTTCACCAAGCGCCTTCTCCGAGAGCTGCAAGCGAGCCCGCACACCATCGCCGCGTATCGCAACACGTTTCGCCTGCTCCTGCGCTTTGCCACTGCGCGCCTTGGCCTGCCTCCGTCCTGTCTTAGGCTGACCGACCTCGACGCGGCCTTCGTCGGCGAGTTCCTCGACCACCTTGAGCGCGAACGCGGTAACTCGGCGCGCAGCCGAAACGCCCGATTGGCGGCCCTCCACGCCTTCTGTCGCTACGTCGCGCTTGCCGAGCCCGCCCACGCCCTCCACTGCCAGCGCATCCTCGCCATCCCGAGCAAGCGCTTCGAACGTGGACTCGTGGAGTTTCTCAGTGACGAAGAGACCACAGCCCTCCTCGACGTCCCCTCCACCGACAGCTGGCTCGGACGACGCGACCGCGCCATTCTGCTTGCCGCTGTGCAGACCGGACTGCGGGTCTCCGAGTTGACCGCGCTTCGCCGCCAGGACGTGGTACTCGGCACAGGTGCCCATGTCCGCTGCAACGGCAAGGGTCGCAAACTCCGCTGCACGCCGCTGCGCCACGATGTCGTGAAGGTCATCGAAGCCTGGCTAAGAGAACGCCCACTGGCACCCGACACGTGGGTCTTCCCCAGCTTGCGCGGAGGGCGCCTGAGCGGCGACGCCGTCGAACGGCTCGTCGCGAAGCACACCGCCGTCGCGCAGAAACGCTGTCCGTCGCTCGCGGCAAAGCGGATTACCCCGCATACGCTGCGGCACACCGCCGCGATGCGGCTACTACAGCGTGGCGTCGATCGCAGCGTCATCGCACTGTGGCTCGGCCACGAGTCAATGGAGACGACCCAGGTCTACCTGCACGCTGATCTCCGCATGAAGGAGCAAGCCCTCGCACGGACGACGCCGTCGGGCATGGCCCCGAGTCGCTACCAGCCCGACGATGCACTCCTCGCGTTCCTGGAAGGGCTCTGATTATCCCGCGTCCGGCGCTTGCGAAGAGGAGACCACGGCCGCATCCGAGTGTCCGAGGACCGCAAGAGTCGGAATAATCCGGCGCGCGGGATAATGGCGCTTATCCCGCGCGCGGGATAAGCGCCACACGTTCGCTGTGCATCGGCTCATCGCCTGGTACCGCGACGGCGCCGACGTTCAGGCATGCCTGCCGCTGCTGTCGACGTATCTGGGTCACGTCAACATTTCCGGGACGCAAGCGTACCTGAAGATGACCCCTGAGCTGCTCGTCGAGGCGTCGAACCGTTTCGAACACTACGCCGCCACCGGCAACAAGGAGAAGGACAATGGCTGACAAGCGCCTGATTGGACCCTTTGTGCGTCGGTTCCTCCTCGAGGACGTTGTCGCGGACCGTAACCTCAGCCCGAACACCCAAAAGAGTTACCGCGACACCATCCGCCTGCTCTTCGGTTTCATCGCCGAACGCCACGCGACCGATCCTACCCGAGTCACCGTCGAACAGGTCGACGCGACGCTCGTCCGAGCCTTCCTCGCACACATTGAAGGCGCGAGAGGGAACTCGATCGCGACCCGAAATCAGCGCCTTGCGGCGCTGCACTCGCTGTTTCGGTTCATCGGCCGCCTCGTCCCGGAGCTGGTCGACCACGCGACGCAAATCCAGGCGATCCCGTTGCGGCGGACGGCTGTGCCAGCGATGCCCTATCTCGACAAAAATGAAATGGACGCGGTCCTCGCCGCCCCCGACCGAGGTCGCGTTCAAGGACGCCGAGACTACGCGCTGCTTCTCTTCCTCTACAACACCGGGGCGCGAGCTACCGAAGCTGCCCAGCTCACCGTCGCCGGCCTCGCCCTGGACACCACACCGTCAGCCCGATTCTGCGGCAAGGGGCGGAAGATCCGTACCTGCCCTCTGTGGTCGCTCACCGCGAAGGTCCTACGAGAATTGCTCGGCACACGCATCGACGGCCCGCGAGACGTCCCGGTGTTCCTCAATGTTCGTGGACAGCCGATCACACGCTACGGCGTCCACGCGCTCGTCGCCCGCGCAGTGGAAAAAGCTGCCGCCAGCGTGCCCTCACTTCGGAGCAAACAGGTCAGCCCCCACACCATCCGCCACACTACAGCCGTGCACCTGCTCCGCGCGGGCGTTGACATCAACACCATTCGAGCATGGCTCGGCCACGTCTCGCTTGAAACTACCAACCGCTACGCGGAAGTCGACCTCGAGATGAAGGCCAAGGCCCTCGAAACATGCGCTGTCAGCGGTCAGGGCAACGTACCCGCGCCAGCCCCACGCTGGCGTACCGATAGCGACCTGATGGACTTCCTGTCGTGCTTGTAGGCGAGACACGCCGACCGAATTATGTGGCGTACTTTGGGTACCATCCTCTGCGATCCCGGGCGAGTTGCTGCGGGTGGCCACATAATCACGCTCACCACATAACGCACATTATGTTGCTAGCACTGCCCTTTACCCGTACTAAAAGCTGGACAAGAGCGTTCGTGTCGCATAGCTTCG
>CAYHCW010000357.1:0-3747 GCA_964355025.1 uncultured Gemmatimonas sp.
CGCAAGGAGTCGTCTCAACTCCTCGCCGCGATCAACGCGTTTTTTGCCGCGTACAAGGCCCGGCCCTGACGCCATGCGCATCCTGGTTGCCGAAGACGACCGCGTGATCGCCGACTTCGTGGCCCGGGGGCTGCGCGAGGCGGGGTTCGCCGTGGACGTGGCGGCGACCGGTACGGAGGGGCTCCGGAAGGCCCTGGCGGGCGGGTATGACGCCGCGGTCATCGACGTCATGCTGCCGGAGCTGGACGGCCTGGCACTGATCGAGCAGCTGCGCGCCCGCCGGATCCAGACGCCCGTGCTGATCCTCAGCGCCCGGCACACCGTGGACGATCGCGTGAAGGGCCTGCAAGCCGGCGGCGACGACTACCTCACCAAGCCCTTTGCGTTCGCGGAACTGCTGGCGCGGCTGCAGGCCCTGCTGCGCCGGGCCGGTGGCGCGCCGGAGCCCACCAGGCTGGCGCTGGGCGATCTCACTCTCGACCTGCTGTCGAGAAAAGTGGAACGCGCCGGACGGACGCTCGACCTGCGGCCGCGCGAGTTCGCGCTGCTCGAATACCTAATGCGCCATGCCGGCCGCGTGCTGTCGAAGACCATGATCCTGTCGCACGTGTGGGGCTACTCCTTCGATCCCGGGACGAACGTGGTGGACGTGCTGGTGTCGCGCCTGCGCGACAAGGTGGACGAGGGGTTCGGGTCGAAGCTCATTCACACGGTGCGCGGTGCCGGCTATGTCCTCAAGCTGGATTGATCGCATCAGCCAGGCTCTCGGCCTGCGCCTGGCGGCGTGGTACCTCGGCACCTTTCTCGCCAGCACCTTCGTGATTGCCGGGCTCACCTACGGGTTGCTGGCGTCGTCGCTCGAAACGCGCGACCACGACGTCATCCAATCCACGCTGCGCGAATACGCCACGCGATACCAGGCTGGCGGCCTGGCCGCGCTGGCGAGGGCCATCGAAATCGAGCAGCGCTCCGGTCTGCGCGAGCCGCTGTTCGTGCGCCTGGTCGGTCCGTTCCAGGACGTCCTGCTTTACTCGCTGCCGCAAACCTGGGGCGCCTTCGACCTCTCGGAATTGCCCGGCGGCCCGGACGACATCTGGGGCCAGGTCCGCGCCCGCGATCGCAACGCGGTGCTCGAGGTCGCCACGCTGCCGGTCGGCGGCGGCACCGTGCTGCAGGTCGGCAAGACCAGCGAGACCCGCGACCAGTTGCTCTCGAACTTCCGGCGCGTGCTGATGCTGGGCGCGACCGCCGCCCTGGCCATCGGCATCATCGGCGGCATCTTCCTCACCCGCTCCACGCTCAAGCCGCTTCGCGATCTGCGCGACGCCGTCCAGCGCATCCTGCGCACCGGCCAGACCGACGATCGCGTGCCGGTCTACGGCACCGACGATGCGGTGGATGAGTTGAGCGGGTTGTTCAACGCGATGCTCGCCCGCATCACGACGCTGATCCACGGCATGCGCAACGCCTTGGATCACGTGGCCCACGACCTGCGAACGCCGATGACGCGCCTGCGCGTCACCGCCGAATCGGCGCTGGCCACCGGCGATCCGGCGAAGCATCGGGAGGCGCTCTCCGACTGCCTCGAAGAGTCGGAGCGCGTGTTGTCAATGCTGACCACGCTGATGGACATCTCCGAGGCCGAGACCGGGACGATGAAGCTGACCGTCTCGCGGGTGGACCTGGCGAAACTCGCGGCCGAAGTCATGGCGGTGTACGAGGACGCGGCGGAAGACGCCGGCGTCGCGCTCGCCGTGAGCGTTCCGGAAAGCCTGGTGGTGTCGGCCGACAGCGATCGCCTCCGCCAGGCGCTCGCCAACCTGGTAGACAACGCGATCAAGTACACGCCGTCAGGCGGGCAGGTCCAGGTCGAGGCCCGCCACGGCGACGGCGCCACGAGCATCAGCGTCCGCGACACCGGCGCCGGCATTCCCGAACACGAGATCCCCCGGATTTGGGATCGGCTCTACCGCGGCGATCAAAGCCGCACCACCCGCGGCCTCGGCCTGGGCCTGAGCCTGGTCCGCGCCTCCGTCGAGGCGCAGGGCGGCACGGTCACGGTCGCCAGCGAACCAGGCCGGGGCTCAACTTTCACCATCACGCTACCCAACATTGCCGCTTTGTAATGTTCGTGCAAGGCTCCTGCAAGGCCCTCCGACGTCTGAGTAGATATGAGAACGAAAGAGAAGGGTTCAATGACCCGTTCATACCTGAGAGCTGGAGCCGTGGTATTGGCCCTGGGCGCGGCAAGTCTCGGGGCCTGGACCGGACTTCCGGCCAGTCCCGTCGCCGAGGCCGCCAATCCGGCGCCGGTGACCGTTGCCGCGGATGCCGGTCAAGGCCGCATCGTCACGCAGGGGTTCGCGGATGTCGTGTCGAAGGTGACGCCGGCCGTGGTGACCATTCGCACCGAGCGGAGCGCGTCGCCGCAGTTGACGCAGTTGCCGGAGGGCTTTCCGTTCGGCGAGATGTTCGGCCAGCGCGGGCCGCGTGGCGGGCGCCAGGCTCCCGCGCCGCTGCAGCGCGGGTTGGGGTCGGGCGTGATCGTCAGCACCGACGGCTACATCCTGACCAACAACCACGTGGTCGAGAAGTCGGCCCGCATCCAGGTGGAACTGTCGGATCGGCGCGTGCTCGACGCGACGCTGATTGGCGCCGACGAGCCGAGCGACCTCGCGGTGATCAAGGTGGACGCAACCAGCTTGCCGGTGATGGCGATCGGTGATTCGTCGGCCATGCGCGTCGGCGACCTCGTGCTCGCGATCGGCAACCCGCTCGGCGTCGGCCAGACCGTGACCATGGGCATTGTCAGCGCCAAGGGCCGGGCCACCGGCTTCGGCGACGGCAGCTACGAAGACTTCCTGCAGACCGACGCGGCCATCAACCAGGGCAACTCGGGTGGCGCGCTGGTGAACGGCGCCGGCGAGCTGGTGGGCATCAACTCGCAGATCCTCTCGCCGTCGGGCGGCAACATCGGCATTGGCTTCGCGGTGCCGTCGAACATGGCGAAGAACGTCATGGATCAACTCGTCAGCAACGGGCGCGTGCACCGCGGCCGGCTCGGCGTCACGGTGCAGGGTGTCACCGGTGACCTGGCGGCGGGCCTCGGCCTCGACAAGGCGGAGGGCGCGCTGGTCAGCGAGGTGACGCCGGGCGGCGCCGCCGCCAAGGCCGGGCTGAAGCGCGGCGACGTGATCCTGAGCTACCAGGGTCGCGCGGTGGTCGACACCAACGCGTTCCGCAACGAGATCGCCGGCACCAAGCCCGGCAGCCCGGTCACGCTGCAGGTGTTGCGTGAAGGCAAGTCGAGCGAGGTGAAGGCAACGCTCGAGGAGATGGCGGTTGCGACCGAGGCGGCCAATCGCTCCGAGCGCGGCGGCCGCGGCGGGTCCGGCAAGTTCGGCATGACCGTGGAACCGCTGACGCCGGAAATCGCGAATCGGCTGGAGCTCGACACCGACGTGCAGGGCGTCGTGATCACGGACGTGGACCCCTCTGGAGCGGCGGCCTCCGCCGGCCTCCAGGAAGGCGACGTGATCCAGCAGATCAACGGGCGGTCGGTGCGCTCGGTCGAGCAGGTGCGATCGGGACTGGACGCGGCGTTGGATAAGCCGGTGGTCCTGCTCGTCGCCCGCGGCGGCAGTTCGCTGTTCGTGCCGCTCCGCCCCCCGCGCCGGTAACGCGCTTGTCCACCGAAGCCCTGGCGAAGGTGGAGGTAACATGGTTGGATGCGCCTCGACAAGCGCC
>CAYHCW010000358.1:0-3718 GCA_964355025.1 uncultured Gemmatimonas sp.
CGGCTCGGTGAAGACGAGACAGGTGTCGCCCGGCAGTGTGTCCTGATTGAGATAGCTGCGATAACCGATGACGGCGAAGATCGGCAGCTTCCAGTCGTGCAGAACGTTGCGCAGCGAGTCACCCGACTCGAAGAGCCCGGTGCACTGGATCATGACGAGCGGTGTCGCTCCGCCGAGGTAGAGCCCGGCGGCGACGGCCCAGGCTTCGCCCTCACGGCAGACGCGGACGAGGCGCAGTTCACCGGACTGCTCGATGGCGGAATGCCAGGCACCGATCGTGCTGTCGGCGATGGACACCACGTGGGTGACGCCCATCGAGGTAAACAGCGCGGCGATTTCGGAACCGGAGAACATGGTTCGCAATGTCGCCCAGCATGACGCGCCTCGCTAGCCGCTCCCCGCGCCGGCAAATAGATTCGCCCGGTCGGACCGCACCCTTCCACCGAATCCCGCGCATGTTGACCCGTCCGCTCCGCCTCGCCGCCCTCCTCACGCTCGCGGCGGCCCCGCTCCTCGCGCAGTCTGTCGCGATCCCGGCGAGCGCCGTTACCGGCCTCGCATTCCGCAGCATCGGCCCCGCCCTCATGAGCGGCCGCATTGCCGACATCGCCGTCCACCCCACCGACCGCAGCACCTGGTACATCGCGGTGGGTTCCGGCGGTATCTGGAAAACCACAAACGCCGGCGTGACCTTCACGCCCATCTTCGACGCGCAGGTGTCGTATTCCATCGGCACGCTCGCCATCGATCCCTCGAGCCCCGATATCATCTGGGTGGGGACGGGCGAAAACGTGAGCGGGCGCCACGTGGGCTGGGGCGACGGCGTGTACCGCAGCCGCGACGGCGGGCGCACCTGGCAGCGCATGGGGCTCCCCAACTCGCAGCACATCGGACGGATCCTCGTGGACCCGCGCGACGGGAACACCGTGATCGTCGCCGCTGAGGGACCGCTCTGGTCGGCGGGCGGGGAGCGCGGGGTGTATCGCACCACCGACGGCGGTGCCACCTGGACCGCCGTGCTCACCATCGATGAGAACACCGGCGTCACCGACCTCGAGTTCGATCCGTCGAACCCGGACGTGATCTACGCGGCCGCCTATCAGCGCCGCCGCCATGTGTGGGGCTTCCTCTCGGGCGGCCCGCGCTCGGGGATCCACAAGTCCACCGACAACGGCAAGACGTGGCGCCGCATCACGCAGGGACTGCCGGCCGGCGACATGGGGAAGATCGGACTCGCCGTCACGCCGGCCGATCCGCACGTGGTGTACGCGACCATCGAGGCGGGGGCGGAGGAGCGCGGTTTCTACCGTTCGCGCGACAAGGGCGAGAGCTGGGAGAAGCGCAATGGCTACATCTCCGGCGGCACGGGGCCGCACTACTATCAGGAGATCGAGGCCTCGCCCACCGACGCCGGCCTCGTCTACCAGATGGATGTGTTCGCGCAGGTCACGCGCGACGGCGGCCGCACCTTCAGCAACCTCGAGAGCGGCCACGACAAGCACAGTGACAATCACGCGCTCTGGATCGACCCGCGCGACGGTCGCCATCTCCTCATCGGCACGGACGCGGGGCTCTACGAGAGCTTCGACGACGGCGTGCGCTGGCGGCACTTCCCCAATCTCCCGGTCTCGCAGTTCTACAAGGTCGCGCTGAACGATCGCGCTCCCTTCTATGATGTGCTCGGCGGCGCACAGGACCTCGGCACACTGATGGGCCCGTCGCGCACCATGAACCAGGACGGCATTCGCAACGAGGACTGGTACGTCCCGCTTGGCGCCGACGGCTACGGCGTGGCCTTCGAGCCGGGCGATCCCGACATCGCGTACATGATGACGCAGCAGGGAAACCTCGTGCGGAAGGATCGCCGCAACGACGAGGCGTTGAGCATCCAGCCGCAGGCGGCGCCGGGCGACGCGCCGGAGCGGTGGAACTGGGACTCGCCGGTCTTCGTGAGCCCGCTCATGCCGTCGCGCGTCTACTTTGGCTCGCAGCGCCTCTGGCGCAGTGACGACCGCGGCAACAGCTGGACCGCCATCAGCGGCGACCTCACGCTCGGGCAGGACCGCTACGCGCAGCGCTTCTTCGGCCGCGTCCAGAGCGCGGATGCGCTGCACGACAACGGTGCGATGTCGAAGTACGCGACCACGACCGCGATCAGCGAGTCGCCGCTCTCGGCCGGCACCATCGTCGTGGGCACCGACGACGGACTTGTGCAGGTGACCACCGATGGCGGGACGCGCTGGACTCGCGCCGCCGCCATGCCGGGGCTCCCGCCGCTCTCGTTCGTGAACGACGTGGAGCTGTCGCGGCATGACGCGCGCACCCTCTTGGTTGCCGCCGACGCGCACAAGACCGGCGACTTCGCGCCCTACCTCTTCGCGAGCGGCGACCTGGGCCGCACGTGGCGCTCCATCGCCGGCGACCTCCCCAAGGGACTCATCGTCTGGGCAATCCAACAGGACCCGGTGCGTGCCGAGCTCCTCTTCGCCGGCACCGAGTCTGGTGTGTACTGGAGTCCCAATGGCGGCACCAACTGGCACAAGCTGAGCAGCGGCATGCCGACCATCCCGGTGCGCGACATCAAGCTCCATGCGCGCGACACTGACCTCGTTGCGGCGACTTTCGGTCGCGGCTTCTACGTGCTCGACGACTACACGCCGCTGCGCGCCGTGGCCGCGGGGATGACGGCCGCCGAGGGTGCGCTCCTGCCCGTGCGCGATGCGTGGTGGTACATCCCGCAGCAGGTGGCGCAGGCCCCCGGGCGGCCGGAACTCGGCAGCGACGATTTCACGACGGACAACCCGCCATTCGGCGCACTGCTTACGGTGTACCTGCGCGACGTGCCGAGCACTGCGCGCGAGTCGCGGCAGGCCGAGGAGCGCGGGCAGCGCGACCGCGGCGTGGACTCGCCCTTCCCGGGCTACGATCGCCTGCGCACCGAGGCGCTCGAGTCGGGGCCCAAGGTGCTCGTGGTGATCAGTGACGCCGCGGGCCGTCGCGTCCGCACGCTCGAGGCGCCGGCGCGCGCCGGGCTGCATCGGGTCAACTGGGACCTGAGGGCTCCGAGCCCGCAGCCGGTGGTGCTCGACCCGCCGGGCTTCCGTCCGCCGTGGGCTGGTGAGCCGGTGGGCCCGCTCGTCGCGCCGGGGCGCTACACGGCGGCGCTGCTGATCGTCTCGTCGAGCGGCGCGCGTGAGGTTGGCCCGCCGCAGTCGTTCGAGGTGAAGGCAGTGCCCACGGTGCGCGGCAACGTGGACTTCATCGCGGTGGCGGCCTTCCAGGCGCGCGCGGCAGAGGCGGCGCGACAGAACGCGCAGGTGTCGTCGGAAATCGGGCAGCTGCGCACCGAGCTGCGCCAGGTGCGCGCGACGCTGGTGGCCACGCCGCGCGCGGAACCGGCGCTCTTCGCGCGGATCGACGCCGTGAACGCGGCACTCGCGGCGCTTTCACTGCGACAGAACGGGGACCCGGCGCGGCAGCGGCTCGACCAGTCAGAGGCGCCATCCATCTCCAGCAGGATCGGGAACGCGACGAGCAGTTTCGACACGCGCCTTCCGGCGACGGCGACGCAGCAGCGCGACCTCGAGATCGGGACCGCGGACCTCGCGGCGCTCGCGCGTGACCTGCGGGCGCTCACGGACGGGGAGATTGCGCAGCTGCGGCGGGCGCTCGATGCCGCAGGGGCGCCGTGGACCATGGGGAGGAGGCCCGAGTAGGG
>CAYHCW010000359.1:0-3704 GCA_964355025.1 uncultured Gemmatimonas sp.
GAAGCGACCCTCAGCGCACGTCAGCTCCCCCGGCATCTCGACTCGACGCCAGGGAGGTCCCCCAGAAGTGACGCTCAGCGCACGACGGCTCCCCCGGCATCTCGACTCGACGCCCCCGCGAGGCTGCCAGAAGCCACATTCAAAGGCGCGACACTTTCCCCGGCTAGCGCTAGCGCCACCCGCCAGAAAGGCCGTTCGCAGGCACCGAGAGTGTCGCCGGCGTCTCGGCCCGAACCCTCGGAACCCGCCAAGATTGCACTCACCGCCCCCTCGCCTGGACTAAGCCATTGACTTACTACCCGGCAGGAGTAGCCTTGCTGCGTGAAGGTCGTTTGGGACGATGCGAAGAACACCGCCAACCGTAAGAAACACGCGGTCTCGTTCGAGGAGGCGAGCGAGCTGTAGCCGCTCACGACGAACCGCGCTTTTCTGAACCGGCCGGTTGTCGGCGCGCCTCGGCCTCGCGATGTCTGAAACTCTTGCCCTCGATTGCAACGATTTCGGCGCGGTGGGTGAGGCGGTCGACGAGTGCGGCGATCGACGTTGCGTTGGGAAATGCTTGAGGCCACTGGGAGAACGCCAGGTTCGTGGTCATCACGATCGACTTCTTCTCGTGGCGCAAGGAGACGACCTGGAAGAGGAGGTCGGCGGCGTGGGCGTCATAGGCGAGGTACCCGACCTCGTCGAGGACGAGCAGCTGGGGGCGCGCGTAGTGCTTGAGACGTCGGTCGAGGATGCGCGCGGAGTCCTGGCTGCCGAGGTCGAGGAGCATCTGGGCGACGGTCGCGAATTGCACGGTGTAGCCGGCGATGATGGCAGCGTGGGCGATGTTCTTGGCGAGCATCGTCTTGCCCACGCCGTGCGGGCCGATGAGGATGACGTTGGCCGGCTCGCGCACGAAGTCCAAGGTCAGTATGCGCTCAATGCCAGGGCGGTCGATGCGCGTGGGCCAGTTCCAGTCGAACTGGTCGAGCGTCTTGAACCCGCCGGTTCGGGCTCGGTGCGTTCGTCGATCGAGACTGCGCTGGGCTCGGTCCAAGCTCTCGAGTCGGGCCGCCTCCTCGATCACTTGGCGGGCACTCCAGCGTCCCTGGGTCGCGCGGGCGATGAGGTCGTCGAGGCCCGCAGCGACGCCACGTAGGGCGAGTGCCTCGAGGTCGCCGGGCAGGTCAGCGCTGGGGATCGGAGTCTTTCGTGAGGTCATCGTAGGTCTCCAGTGCATGGGGAATGACACGCAGGTCGCGAATGTCGGGACGGTTCGAGAGTGCCGGCGCAAGTGCCGCCGAGAGTGCCAGCGAGGAAGCCGGACGACGTGCGCTCTCGCGTTGGTCGACGGCCAGTAGATGCGCGACCGAAGCGGCGCGCGGTGTCTCGCGCGCGATGGCCTGGTCGACGGCGCGGCGCACGGCATCGAGGTCGTGCTCGTCGAGGAGCCGATTGAGGGTCTGAACCTGGGCGGCCAGCGGCTCGTTGCGATCGGCGAGCGCCGCGAGGAGCTCGGCGGCACGTGGGACGGCGGCGAGCAGGCGACTGCGGCCGCGGTGGCCACTGGCGGCGCGTTTCTGTTGCCAGAGCGCGTCGACGTGGCGTGGGTCTTCGATGACCTCGCCCTTGCTCCAGCATCTGGGATGGCGCGCCATCTCGGTGGCGCCATCGAGGACGCGCACGAGCTCGGAGGTCACCACGAGTGTGACCGACTTCTGCACGAGCGTGTGCGGCACCGAGTAGCGATTGCCGTCGAAGCGCACATACGGCTGCTTCTCGACCCTGACCGGGGTCACGCGGCTCGGGTCGAAGGGGTGCTCGGGGAGTGGCACGAGCACGGGTCGCTCGGCGGCCAGCATCTCGGCGACGGTCTTGGTCTCGTCGTCGGGGTGGGCTCGCCGGTGCGCGATGTCGTCGCGCCACACGAGAAACTGCCGCTGTAAATCGGCGAGGTCGCCAAAGGTGCGCGCGGCGAAGAACGAGTCGCGCAAGTAGCGAATCTGGCGCTCGACCCGGCCCTTCTCGTTGCCGCGCGCCGGAGCGCAAGGGCGCGCCGTAAAGTGGTAGTGACCGGCGAACTCGATGAGGCGCGGGTTGAAACGGACGACCTGGCCGGCGCGCTCGAGGATGGCGGACTTGAGGTTGTCGTAGAGGAGCCTGCGCGGCGTGCCGCCGAAGGCCTCGAAGGCGCGCACGTGGCCAAGGAGGAAGCTCTCCATCGCTTGGTCGAGGAAGAACTCGACGTGCACGGCGCGGGCGTGTGACAGCACCATCACGAAAGCCATGACCGGCCGGCGCGCACGTCCGATGGTGAGGTGGCCGAAGTGGCCCCAATCGACCTGCCCCTCTTCGCCGGGCAGCGACGTGAGCCGCAGGAACGCCTCGGGAGCTGGCCGCGGACGAAGGCGCGCGACCAGGCGCCGCAGCTGCACGACCGACCCCAGGTAGCCGCGAACGTGGAGCATCTCGTGCAAACGCGTCGCGCGCAGATTCGGGTACTGCGTGAGCGTCTCGCGGATGACGGTGTGGAAGCGGTCGAGCGCAGACGGACGCACGAGACCGCCGCGCACGAAGCGATCGGTGTCGACGGCGGCGCGCACGGTGTCGTGATGGAGACCGAGCTCGGCCGCGATGGTGCCGATCTTCCAGTGCTCGGCGTAGAAGAGGCGGCGGATCTCGGCGCGGCGCTCGGGCGGGATCATCGGGCGCCGTCGCGGACAAGGAGACGACAGAGGTCGCGCAGGTCCGCGCGCGGGTCAGGGGCGTGTGGGCGGGGGGCGACCAGGGTGAGGTCGAGGGCGTAGAGAGGGGTGTGGGTGCCCACGAGTTCGAGTTGGGTCGAAGTCCACATCGGCGACTCGGCGTCCACAGCGAGCACAGCGTGGACCTTGTGTCCCTGCCAGAGCGCCAAGGCCTCGAGCAGCGTCGGCAGGGCGCGCGGGTGACGCGGGAGCGACCGGAGGCGGGCCTGCATCAACGGTTTGCGTCGGCCGTGGGTCGCGAGGATCCGGGTGCTCTGGGGCGAGGAGGTGATGGCCATCGAGAGGCGTGTCGTCATCGGGCGCTTTGGGGGCCTGGCCGCGGGCCTCGCTCGAGAGGAGCAAGGGCGGGCTGTCGGTCAGCGGCACGATGCGCGCCGGCGGAGCGGCGGTGGAACTGTGATCCATCACGCTTGATAGTGCGGACCGCTTGCGGAGGCGGAATTGGCGGTTCCGGTCGCGGTGATCGAGGCGACCGTAGGGCGAGCTCTGATGACGGCGACGGGCACGCGTGAGGGAGGCCTTCCGGGCCCCGTCGCGGCACCCCGGCTGGCAGTATCTGGGGAGTCCGCGAGCACAACCCGCGCACACGAAGAAGGCCTCGCGACAGTGAGCGCAGACCAGCCACCGACACGCGACCAAGGCTCTCCACCCGGGCCGGCGTGTCAGAACTGGACCACGCGATCCGCACGTGCGAAGACGTGCTCGGGGCCCGTTCTACGGCCCCCCGAGGAGTCTCGAAGCTACTTACTCCGAGCCTCCTCACCTCACCCCAGGGCCATGCTCGCTAACCCGCGAGCACTTGCCCGTCAGGTTTCCTGCCGACTGGTTCTGATTCCCGCGGTTCTCGGCGAGCGTTCACAGCACCCTTCCCGCGCCCATCGCCTTGTGCGATATCTCAAGCGCAGTTCGCGAGCCAAAACGCTCGTCGCAGTTCAAAGCTTGCCGGTCCGCGCGCAA
>CAYHCW010000360.1:0-3702 GCA_964355025.1 uncultured Gemmatimonas sp.
TGCCCCACTGCCGGTCGCAGAGCACCAGCCAGATGATGCGCATCTTGTGGCGCACCGCGGTCTCGATCTCCTGCGGATGCATGCCGGCCGCACCGTCGCCGATGATGCAACAGACGGGGACGTTGGGCGCCGCCGCCGCCGCTCCCAGCGCCTGGCCCATGCCGGCGCCGAGCATGCCCATCTTGAAGGTCGACAGCACGCGCCCCGGCGTGCGCACGGCGTGGTAGAACATCGCCCACACCGCCGTGTTGCCGCCGTCGGCGATGAACGGCGATTCGGCGGGGAACAGCTGGCCACAGGTGGCCGCCGCATGCGCCGGATGCATCGGCGTGCCGCTCTTTGCCAGCGGCTGGTCGAGCTTGGCCCGGTAGCGCGCCATAAGCACGTGGTACTTTGCCAGCCTTGCACGGCGGTGCGCCGGGCGCATCTCACCCTTGCGCGCCTCGAGCTGCACGCGCAGGGCCTCCAGGAAGACGCCGACATCGGCGTGCACCGCCACCTGCACCGGCTTGTTGGCGCCGATCATCCGGGCGTCGATGTCCACCTGGATCGTCGGCTGCTCCGACGGCGCGCGCCAGTACGGCGGCTTTCCCCACCAGTCCGTCTCGCCCAGGCGCGAGCCGAGGATCAGCGCCGCGTCGGCGTCATTGCGGATGATCGTGTTCAGCTTGACGTGCGTCATCGGGATGGCCAGCGGCGAGTCCTCGCGCATCGCGCCGCGCGCCGACCAACTCGTGGTCACCGGCGCTTCGAGCAGTTCGGCGACCGCGCGCAGGGCGTCGAACGCGTGCGCGTGCAGCACACCGCTGCCCGCGTGGATCACCGGCATCTCGGCGCGCAGCAGGATGTCAGCGGCGGCCACCACCTGCGCCGCGTCGACGGCCTGCGGGGTGGTGCGCCGATACGCCGACGGCGCCAGCACCGGCGGGTTGGCGGCCACCTTGCCGTTCATCAGGTTCTCGGGCACGTCGAGGTGCACCACGCCCGGACGTCCCTCCCAGCATTCGCGCAGCGCACTGCGCAGCAGTTCACCGATGCGGTCGAAGCTCGGCACCACGCGACTCCACTTGGCAAATGCGCCGATCACCGCCGACTGGTTGAAGCCCTGGTAGGTGCCGGTGCGCAGCGGGTACATGGCCCCCGTGCGCCGCGCGCTCGTGATGCACAGCACGCGGTTGCCCTCGGCTTCCTCCACCACGAGTCCCGGCAGGATGTTGGCCACGCCCGGCCCGTTGCTCGCCATGCAGACGCCCAGGCGGCCGGTGAGCCGCGCGTAGGCGGCCGCGGCGTGCGCCGCGCTCGCCTCGTGCCGCGGCGTGATCAGCTGCAGGCCCTCGCGCTTGAGCGCGGTGTAGAACCCAAAGTAGGTGCCGTCGATGATGCCAAACACCACCTCGACGCCCTCGGCCTTCAGCATGCGGGCGATGAGTTCGCCGCCGGTCGTGTCGCTCATGGATGATCCCGTGGGAGATTCGCGCAATCGGGTGACAACCGGGGGGCGGCTTGCCGTTTGGCGGAATCTACGCCCGGCAAGCGCGCCGTGCATCCGCCTTGCGTGACCGGGGCGACACGGGCGAGGTTGCCTTGTTCCACATTCTCTGGAGAACTTGCTCGTGGCACTCCCGGCCGCGCCCACGCGCGCACGGCTCCTGCTCGCCTTCGGGGCGGTCTACCTCATCTGGGGTTCGACCTACCTCGCCATCCGGTTTGCCATCGAAACGGTGCCGCCGTTTCTGGTGGGCGGCTTCCGCTTTGTCATCGCGGGCTCCCTGATGTACGCCTGGCTCCGCATGCGCGGCGCGGCGCGGCCCACCGGCACCCAGTGGCGGTCGGCGTTCATCATTGGGCCCATGCTGCTGACGGGGGGCAACGGGGGCATCGTCTGGTCCGAGCAGTTCGTGCCGTCCGGCGTGGTGGCCCTGATGGTCGCGTGCGTACCGCTCTGGATGCTGCTGCTCGCCTGGTTGCGCGGTGGCGCTCCACCGTCGGCACGCGAGTGGTTCGGGGTGGCGATCGGGCTGTATGGCGTGTCGTTGCTCGTGTCGTTCGGCGGCGCACAAGCCAGCGGCAGCGTGAGCCCACTGGGCGCGCTCGTGATGCTGTGTTCCACGCTGAGCTGGTCGGTGGGTTCGATGTTCGCGCGCGAAGCGCCGCTCCCGGCGTCGCCCCTGCTCGGCTCGGCCATGGAAATGCTCGCGGGCGGCGCCGGCATGCTGCTCATCGCGCTCGCGCGCGGCGAGTTCACGCAATTGGCGGCGAGCTCCGTGTCGCTGCGGTCGGCGCTGTCCATCGTGTACCTCGCCGGCTTCGGTTCCATTGTGGCCTATTCCGCCTACAAGTGGCTGCTGGGCCGCGTCGCTCCGGCGGTCGTCGGCACCTACGCCTTCGTGAATCCCGTCGTCGCGGTCGCGCTGGGGTGGGCGTTCGCATCGGAGCAGCTGTCGGCGCGTACGCTGCTGGCGATGGTCGTGATTGTCGGCGCCGTCGTGATGATTTCGCTCAAGCCGCGGCACGTGGTGATCGCCGATCCCGCCGAGTAGCGCGAAAAGCGCGTGCGGGAGGCGCGCGGCGGGGTGGCGACTTATCTTTGCGCCTCATGAAGGACAACGAGCGGCGTAGCCCAGCAGGAGGCGGCACCGGAACGGCCGACGTGGTGTTGCCGTCGGCGGCGAACGCACATGCGGCACTCGCGGAGACCGACGCGCCGTTGTGGGCGATCATCTTTGCGGGCGGCATCGGGTCGAGGTTCTGGCCTCTCAGCACCCCCACGCGTCCCAAACCGCTGCTGCGGCTCGTCAGTGAGCAGCCGCTCCTGCTCGACACCGTGCGCCGCCTGCAGCCGGCCGTGCCCGCCGATCGCGTGCTCGTGCTGACCAGCCGCGACATCGCGCCCGCCATCAAGGCGGCCATCAGCATCGTGCCCGAGATGAACATCCTCGTCGAGCCGCGTCCACTGGGCACGGCGGCTGCGCTGGCGTGGGGTGTGCAGGAAGTTGCGCGCCGGGCCGGGCCGCAGGCGCTCTGCTGTGCCATCCACGCCGACCTGGCCGTCGGTTTTCCCGACGAGTTCCGGCGCGTGCTGCGCCGTGCCGGTGCCGTGGCGCAGCGCGAGGAGGCGCTGGTGGCGGTGGGTGTGCGGCCCTCGCGCGTGGAGCCGGCCTTTGGCTACATCCGGCCCGGCGCGCCGCTGGATCCGTCGCACCCCATCGCCGACGGCGGCGTGCACGTGGTGTCCTCGTTCGTGGAAAAGCCCAGCGAGGCCGAGGCGATGGTGCACATCGCGGGCGGTGCGCTGTGGCATTCGGGGATTCTCGTGGGGTCTGCCGGTGATTTTCTCAAGCAACTCTCGGCGAAGACGGTGGAACTGCGCGACGGCCTCGACGCCCTCCAGCAGGGCAACATGCCGGCGTTCGTGGGGAGCATTCGGTCGGCGAGCATCGAGCGGGGCCTGCTCGAACGCGGACCGCGGCTCCTGGTGATTCCCGGCGATTTCGAGTGGGATGACGTCGGCACGTGGGCGTCACTCAGGCGCGCGCGCGCGCTCGACGACGACGGCAACGGGGCCGTGGGGACCACGCACTTCGTCGATTCCGACTCCAACATCGTGCATGGCGAGTCGGGCGTGGTGGTGCTGTACGGCGTGTCCAAGATGCTCGTGGTGACGCTTCCCGGGCTGACATTCGTGACGCCGCTCGACCGGGC
>CAYHCW010000361.1:0-3701 GCA_964355025.1 uncultured Gemmatimonas sp.
TACACCGGGTACGGCGACCGCAAGTACAACTCGGCGCTGGATTACAAGCACAAGATCGTGAAGTAGCTGCGATTCAGGATGGGGATCGCGGATGTCGATTGAAGATCTCGATCATTGATTCCGATGGGCGATTGGGGCGACCGCTGGGGTGGTCGCCCCATTTCGTGTCCGCATCGCCGATCGTGATCGTCGATCGCAATCCGCGATCGCAATCCGAGATCCAAATCCTCAGTCGGCTGCCGACCTGCACCGCCCCCGAAGTGGACACAACGAGCATCGCGCCACCCGCGCCGTGCACACCAGCGCTCCCAACTCCATCAGCGCCTGGTTGTGTACCCACACCGCCGCGCCCGTGCGCGGCAGGATCGCCTCGGCGATCGCCCACAACCGGGTGAGGTCGCGGGCGCGCTTGGGATGCAGCGTCGGCGCGAAGTAGCGCTGCAGCACACGCGCCACGTTGGTGTCCACCAGCGCGGCGCGCTTCTCGAACGCGAAGCTTGCCACCGCGCCGGCGGTGTACGCGCCCACGCCAGGGAGCGTGCGCAACGCATCGGGTTCATCCGGCAGCGTGGCGCCGTACGCCGTGCGCGGCCCTTCACGCACCACGTGCCTCGCCACCTTGTGCAGGTTGCGCGCACGGGCGTAGTAGCCGAGGCCCTGCCACTCGGCCATCACCTGCGCCGGACGCGCGGCGGCGAGCGTCTCCAGGTCGGGAAAGCGCGCAATGAAGCGATCGTAGAAATCGAGCACCCGCGACACCTGGGTCTGCTGGAGCATCAGCTCCGACACAAGGATGTGGTAGGCATCACGCGTCTGGCGCCACGGCAGGTCGCGCGCATTCCGGCGGTACCACGCGCGGAGGCGGCGCGAGAACTCGCGCGCGTCGGCGGTCGAGGGCAGGGCAGGCTTCGCCGGCCGGCGGGTGCGCGCCTTCGCGGCCGTGGACTTTCGTGGGGGCGCCATCGCGGGAAACGTAGCGCACAGCGCAGACGAGGGGCAAAAGCGTTAAAGTACGCAGGCGGTCCTCTGCCCCGGCCTTCACCCTGCCTCTTCCCCTTCCTTCACCCTGTCCCTGCCTCACCTCCCGTTTTCTCCCGTCCTCGTCTTCGAGATCATCGCCGTCGTGCTCGCCGCCCTCTCGGCGATGATCACGGCTGCCAAGAAGAGCCTCGACTTCGTGGGCACCTACGCGCTGGCGCTCGTGACGGCCTTCGGCGGCGGCACCATTCGCGACGTGCTGCTCGACCGGCGCCCGTTCTTCTGGGTCGACCGGTGGGAGTATCTCGTCGTCATCTTCGTGCTGTGCTTCCCGTTCGTCTACAGCCGCACGGTCGGGTCATTTGCGCGGCGACTCGTCGCGCGCGGCGAGTTCGTGGACGCGCTGGGGCTCGGGTTCTTCAGCGTGGTCGGCGTCGAACTCGCGCTCCACGCCAAGCTCCCCTATGCCGTGGCGGTGCTCATGGGCGTGGTGACCGCCACGGGTGGCGGCATAATCCGGGACCTCGTCATCAACGAGATCCCGGTCGTCTTCCGGCACGGCGAGGCACTCTACACGACGTCGGCGTTCGCCGGCGCCGTCGTCTACATCCTCGTGCAGCGGGTGCACGCACCATCCGCCGTGGTGGCGTCGGTGACCGTGGCCGTCGCGCTGCGTCTGACCAGCATGTGGAGCGGCAAGGGACTGCCGCGTCCGCACTGGATCAACACCGGCAACTTCAAGATGCCGACGGACGAGCACGCGGTCGACAAGGACCAGCCGAAGACCTAGCGCCTACCTGGCGCTCCAGCGCGGCATCGCCGACAGCAATCCGCCATCCACGATGAGTTCCCGCGCGAGCATCAGCCCGAAGACGATGCTCAACGCCCCGGCCGCCAGCCGAATGCCGCCCTGCAAACGCGCGACGCGCTCACCAGCGTAAATCGCCGGCGCGGCGAGGAGCACCGTCACGAGCATCATCCCGACAATGGTGCCGACGCCGAAGACGAGCAGGTAGGCGAGCGCCCATCGTGTGTCAGGAATCGCGGTCAGCACGAGGATGGCCACGGCGGCCGAGCCGGCGAGCCCGTGCACCGTGCCGATGATGAGCGGACGCCGGTGATCGAACTCGTGCGTGTGCCCGTGGCCGCGTGCCGGCGCGTCGGCGCGCAGGTTGCTGAAGCCGAGCAGGATCAGCATGATCGCCACGCCGAACTCGAGCATCAGGCCGAGGCGCGGAGGAATGACCAGCCGGAAAGCGACGATCGTGCCGCCGACCACGAACACCGTGAGCGTATGCCCGATGCCCCACAGCACCCCAATCCACGCGGCGCGGCGCAGCGTCCGCTCGCGCGCCACGATGGTTGTGACCGCCACCACGTGGTCGGCATCGGTGGCGTGCCGCAGGCCGAGCAGAAATCCCAGCAAAGCAACGGAGAATGCGGAGAGCATCGGGGAAAGTTAGCGGACCGGCGCGCGCTCAGCGAACCGTCTTCGTCTTCCGCCGCAGGAAGTCCATCAGCACGAACTGCCCCAGGCTCATCGTGTTGGTGAAGTACGCCCGGCCGCTGCAGATGCGCGACACCATCTTCACGAACTCCACCAGCGCCGGGTCGCGCGCCAGCATGAAGGTGTTGATGGCGATGCCCGACCGCCGGCACTCGGTCACTTCCTTCAGCGTCTCATTCAGCACGTACGCGTCGAGCCCCATCGCGTTCTTGTAGATGCGCCCGTCGGGCATCGTCAGCGCGCTGGGCTTGCCGTCGGTGATCATCACGATCTGCCGCATGTCCTTGCGCTGGGCCAGCAGCAGGCGGCGCGCGAGCTTCAGTCCCTCGGCGGTGTTGGTGTGGTACGGCCCCACCTGCGCGCCGGCGAGCTTTTCAATGGGAATCTCCTCGGCCGAATCGTGAAACAGCACCGTCTTGATCGTGTCGCCGGGGAACTGCGTGCGGATGAGGTGGGTCAGCGCCAGCGCCACCTTCTTGGCCGGCGTGAAGCGGTCCTCGCCGTAGAGGATCATCGAGTGCGAGCAGTCGAGCATCAGCACGGTGGCGCACGACGACCGGTGCTCCGTCTGGTGCACCATCAGGTCGGGATAGTCGATGTCGAGCGGCACGTCGAGCGAGCCGGTGCGGGCCAGCGTCCGCAAGAGGGTGGCGTTGACGTCGAGGTTCATGGCGTCGCCGAACTCGTACTGCTTGCTCGCGGCGTCGGACTCGACGCCGGTGGCCAGGTGCGGCGTGTCGTGGCTGCCGAACGACGACTTGCCAACACCCTGCAGCAGGTGCTTGAGCGACTTGTAGCCCAGGAAGTCGATGCCCTTGCTGGTGAGCTGGAACTGGACGTCGCGAGCGGCGGCGCGGGCGAGGCCACCCGGGCCCTCGACTCCCTGGTGGCCGGCGGTCACCTGCGGTGCCTGGTCGAGCTTCAGCATTCCCTCGTCAATGAGGCGCTGCACGATCTTGTCGAGGAGCTCGGCGAGCTTGCTGTCGGAGAGTTCGTCGCCGTCGCCGCGCAGCGCCTCGAGCATCTCCGGCGTGAATTGCCCGCCCTGAATGAGCGCATCGAGGATCGCCTGGCGCAGGGCGTCGAGCGACTTGTCGGCGGCCTCGCCCGTCTCACCCCAGAACGGATGCTCCTGCGGTCCGCCGGCAAACCCCGACTGGAGCAGGAAGTCGGCGAGCTGGTCGAGCAGCGACTGCAGGTCGAGCTGGTCGGCCGC
>CAYHCW010000362.1:0-3667 GCA_964355025.1 uncultured Gemmatimonas sp.
GCGCGTGCGGTCCCTCTGCGACGTGGGGCTCACCGACCTCCCGCTCGACCGCGCCACCCGCACGCTGTCGGGCGGCGAGGCCCAGCGCATTGGCCTCTCCAACTCGCTGGGCTCGCGGCTGGTCGATGCGCTGTACGTGCTCGACGAGCCGAGCATTGGCCTGCATCCGCGCGACATGGACCGCCTGCTCACGCTGCTGAAGCGACTGCGCGACGGCGGCAACACCGTACTCGTGGTCGAACACGACCTCGACGCCGTGCGCGCCGCCGACTGGATGCTCGAGCTCGGCCCGGAGAGCGGCGAGCGCGGCGGGCAGGTGGTCTTCAATGGCCCAGTCGCGGACGCAGCCAGCAGCCCGCTGACCGGCCAGTACCTCACCGGTGCCCGCAGCATTCCGCTGCCCGCCGGGCGGCGCAAGCCGTCGCGCTGGCTCACGCTCGAGGGCGCGCGCGCGCACAACCTGCGCGACGTCGACCTCAGGCTGCCGCTGGGCGTGCTCACGGCCATCACCGGCGTATCCGGGTCGGGCAAGAGCACGCTCGTGCACGACGTGCTCTTCCACGCGCTCGAGTCCACCCTCACCGGCGACCACAGCGCGCGGCAGCACCTCGGCGAGACCGTGGGCGAATACCGTGCGCTGCGCGGCACCGAGCACGTGGACGCCGTCGTGCTCATCGACCAGGAGCCCATCGGCCGCACGCCGCGCTCCAACCCGGTGACCTACGTCAAGGCGTACGACGAGATCCGGCGCATCTTCGCCGCGCTCCCCGAGTCGCGCGCGCGCAAGTATGCGCCCGGCACGTTTTCGTTCAACGTCGCCGGAGGTCGCTGCGCGAAATGCGAGGGTGCCGGGTCGATCGCCGTGGAGATGGTCTTCCTCGCCGACGTCTACGTGCCCTGCGAAGACTGCGACGGCAAGCGGTTCAAGCCCGAGGTGCTCGGCGTGAAGTACTTCGGGCGCTCCATCGTCGATGTGCTCGAGATGACCGTCGACGAGGCCATCCGGTTCTTCCCGCACGAGGAGAAGCTCGGCCAGGCGCTCTGGCACATCCAGCAGGTGGGACTCGGCTACCTGCGCCTCGGCCAGCCGGCCACCACACTGTCGGGCGGCGAGGCGCAGCGCCTCAAGATCGCGCGGGAACTCGCCTTTTCCGGCAAGAAGACCGGCCGCAAGCTCTACATCCTCGACGAACCGACCACCGGGCTGCACCTCGAGGACATTCGCAAGCTCTCGCACGTGCTGGAGCAGCTGGTGGAGGCCGGGCACACGGTGGTGCTCATCGAACACAACCTCGACGTGATCAAGCTGGCCGACTGGGTGGTCGACCTTGGCCCGGAGGGGGGCGACGGCGGGGGACGCGTGGTGGCGGCGGGCACCCCGGAGGAGGTGGCGCAGGTGGCCGCTTCACACACCGGGCGGTGGCTGAAACCATACCTGAAGCGCTGAACGCGTCCCCCGGGCGGCATTCCGGTTCCGGTTCGCTTTCCGCCTTCGCATTCCCATTCCGCCATCCGAGTTCCGATTCGTTCGAATTTGACGCGGCAACGCTTGAATTCGGTTCAGACGCCGGGTATTTTTCGTATTCCTTCCCGAGTAGCTCAGGGGTAGAGCAGACGACTGTTAATCGTCGGGTCGGGGGTTCAAATCCCTCCTCGGGAGCTGTCAAGACAAGGCGGGGCGCCGGTTCATCCGGCGCCCCGCTTTGAGTTGCCCCCCCGCCCGCCGGATCACTGACAGGCCGTTAATGAGGTATGTGAAAGTCCTCTTTTCGCTGACGCACCGTCACGGAGACCCTGACTGCGGACCTCGGCTGCTGGCGGTAACGTCCCCAATCTCCCGACGGTCCTTTCACCGCCCGCCCTGCTGAGGTGACTCAATGCGCGCTCCCCGCACCCTGCTCCCGACTCTTCTCGCCCTGCTCTCGCTCTCGGCCTGCGCCAAGGCGGCCGACCAGGGCGCGGCGGCCGCCGACCCCGCCACGGCCGCCGGCCAGGCCTCCGTGAACGACACGGTGTCGGTGAAGGACGTCGTCAAGATCGCCGTCGGCTCCAAGGACCACACCACGCTCGTGGCCGCCCTGCAGGCCGCCGACCTGGTGAACAGCCTGGCCAACGCCGGGCCGTTTACGGTGTTTGCGCCGACCAACGCGGCGTTCGACAAGCTCCCCAAGGGCACGGTGGATGACCTGCTGAAGCCGGCGAACAAGGAGAAGCTGCGCCTGATTCTCCAGCACCACGTGATGACGTCGTCGCTCGATCTGGACCAGTTCTCGGACGGACAGGTCGTCAGCATGGCCGACGGGGTGAACGTGACGATCCACAAGAAGGGAGCCGACACGTTCGTCAACGAGGCCAAGGTTCTGGGCTCGGTGAAGGGCTCCAACGGGATGGTGCACGTGGTGGACGGGGTGTTGGTGCCGTAACCACAGAGTACGACAGAGTACGACAGAGTACGACAGAGTACGACAGAAGACGACAGAGTACGACGGGCAGACTGGACGGTGCAGTCGCTGTCGTATTCTGTAGCATTCTGTCGTACTCTTTCCCAGTTTTCCCCCATGCGCGTCCTTCACCTCCTCAACCACATCGACCGCGTCGGCAACGGCATCGTGCACGTCGCCGTCGACCTGGCGTGCGTGCAGGCCCGCGAGGGGCACGAGGTGTGGGTGGCGTCAAAGGGCGGCGCGTACGAGCCGCTGCTCGCGCGCTTCGGCGTGCGTCACGTGCGCATCGACCAGTCGCGGCGTCCGTTCGCCGTGCTGCGCGCCCTCGTGGCGCTGCGGCGACTCCTGCGCGACGCGCGCCCCGACATCGTGCATGCGCACATGGTCACCGGGTACCTGCTGGCGCGATTCCTGCGCCCGTTCGCGCGCTGGCGACTCGTGGCCAGCGTGCACAACGAATGGCAGCGCAGCTCGTCACTGATGGGTGGCGCCGACCGCGTCATCGTGATGAGCGAGGACGCCGTGACCCGGCTGTCGGCGCGCGGCATGCCGCGCGCGCGGCTGCGCGCGGTGCGCAACGGTACCGTGGGCAGCCCGCGGCTGCTCGACGAGGGCGCCATCTCGGTGGAGCTGCAGCAACCGGCCATCGTCACCGTGGCGGGCCTGTACGAGCGCAAGGGCATCGCCGAGCTCATCGGCGCGTTTGCCGTCCTCGCACCGCTGCACCCCTCGGCGCACCTCTACCTCGTGGGCGAGGGCCCCGATCGCGCGCGGTTCGAGGCAATGGCGCGCGCGACGCCGGCGGCCGCGCGCATCCACTTCGAGGGCTTCCAGCCGTCGCCGCGTCCGTGGCTGCGCGACGCCGCGGTCTTCGTGCTGGCCTCGCGCGCTGAGCCCGGAGGGCTGGTGCTCCCCGAGGCCCGTGATTGCGGCTGCGCCATTGTCGCGACGGCCGTGGACGGATCGCCCGAGCTGCTCGACGGCGGGCGCGCCGGCGTGCTCGTGCCGCCGCAAGACGTTCCCGCCCTCGCGGCCGCCATCACGCGCCTGCTCGACGACCCGGCCGAGCGCGACCGCTGGCGCACCGCCGCCCGCGCCAACCTCGATTGGCTCAGCATCGAGCGGCAGTACCGCGAGACAATGGCGGTCTATAGTGAGGCGCAGGCGACCTAGGTGCTAGGTGCTAGGTGCTAGGTGCTAGGTGCTAGGTGCTAGGTGCTAGG
>CAYHCW010000363.1:0-3664 GCA_964355025.1 uncultured Gemmatimonas sp.
TACCGCTGGCTGTCAGCGTGGACGACGGACGGCGTGTCCGCGTTGGAGCCGATGGTGCGGCCCGCTGGGCTCGCGTCCGCCGTGCTGCCCGCCGACTTGCTCTCGTTCCTGGCCGCCGAGAAGGGGCGAGACCCCCGCGCGAGCGTGCCCGAGCTCGTCGAGCGGGCGCGAGCGCACGGGTTCATCGCACCGCACGACAAGATCGATCGCGTCACGGTGTGGCGCTCGCTCGGCCGCATGAACGTGGCGACGACGCGCTCCCGCAAGCCGCACGACGGGGACAGTCGGCGGTTCGAGTACGCGAACCGGATGCAGATGCTGCTGTGCGATGGCAAGCACTTCCGCGCGGGCTCGACGCGCGCGAAGCGCGTGGCGCTGTTTCTCCTCGACGACGCATCGCGGCTCGGACTGCACGTCGTCGTCGGCCCCTCCGAGAGCGAGGCGCTGTTCCTGCGCGGCCTGTACGGGATGGTGCGCCGGAACGGCCTGTTCGACCTCGCCTACCTCGACCACGGGCCCGGCTTCATCGCCCACGCCACCGCCGAAGTGATCTTGAAACTCCAGGCGCTGCTCGTGCTCGGAGTCGTCGGGTATCCGCAAGGTCGCGGCAAGATCGAACGGTTCAACCAAACCGCCGAGAACGCGATTCTGCGCTCTCTCGACGGCCAGGCCGACGTCGACCCTGCCTGCGGGGCGCTCGAGCTCCGCCTCGGCCACTGGATGCGCGAAGTCTACAACCACGAGAAACACGAGTCGCTCGGCATGACGCCGTGGGAGCGCTGGTCGAAGGACGAGCGCGCGCTGCGGTTCCCCGACGACGACGCCGAGCTGCGTCGACGCTTCGTCCTCCTCGATACGCGGCGCGTCACCAACGACCACACCGTGTCCGTCGACAGCGTCGATCTCGAGGTCCCGAAGGGGTACGCAGGCCAAAAGGTCCAGCTCCACTGCCAGCTGCTCGACGGCACCATCGCGATGCTCCACGAGGGGCGTCTCGTCACGCTGCACCCCGTCGACAAGCACAAGAACGCGGTCTCTGGACGTTCGCGCACCGCAGTCCCCGACACCGAACCCACGGCGCCGCTGCCGCCCAGCGCCGCCACGCTCGCCTTCCGCCGCGATCTCGAACCGCTTGTCGGCTCGGATGGCGGATTTGTCGACCCAAGCCCGAGGAGCCCCGATGGACATTCGTAGTCGCTACCACTTTCACGCCCTGCCGTTCACGCGCGAGATCGCCGTGAGCCACCTGTTCGGACAGCCGCAGCTCACCGAAGCCGTCGAGGCCATCGTCCACGCCGTCGAGAGCCGTATGTCGGCCGCGGTGATCGCCCCGGCGGGCTCGGGCAAGACCGTCACCGTGCGCGCCGTGGCCGCCGCCCTGCCTGCGGCCCGTTACCGCGTGCGCTACACGTCCGTCACCGACCTCTCCAAGCGCGACATGTGCAAGGAGATCGCCGCTGCGATGGGCCTGCCGCCTGCCGGGGCGTACAACTACCTCGTCCGGGCCGTGAAAGAGGCCGCCCGCGCAGAGGTCGACACCGACGCGCTTCGCCCAGTGCTCATCCTCGACGATGCCCACGAGCTGCGTCCTGACGTGCTCAGCATGTTGCGTGTGCTCACCAACTTCGACATGGACAGCCGCCTCGTGCTGTCCATCGTGCTCGTCGGGCAGCCGCCGCTCGCCGCGATGCTGCGTCGCCCGGAGCACGAAGACATCGCGCGCCGCATCGTTCACTACGCCGTCCTCGGGCCCCTCTCTCGCGACGACGTCCAGCAGTACGTCACGCACCGATGTGCTGTTGCCGGAGCCGCACGCGCCCCCTTCGATCAGCCGTCCATCGACGCGATCTACGAGGTCGGCCGCGGCAACCTTCGCGCCACCGATGTCATCGCGCTCAAGTCCCTCGAAGTCGCCGACCGCAAGGCACGCGACACCGTCGATGTCACCTGCGTCGTCGAAGCCCGACGACACCTGTACCCATGAACGCCAGCCGCCTCGCCACCATCACCGCAGGAGTCCCCATGAGCACCGATCTACGGCCCATCATCGTCAGCCTCGTCCCACGCGCGTGGAGCGCGAAGCAGGCGCACAATGCCGTCCACCTGCTTCAACAGGCCATCGCCGCCATCTGGCACGTCCACGGGGACGCCATGGGGCGGCTGGTGCTCGGCGACCTTCCGCCCCGCGCCGACGAACCGGTCAAGCCGCCCGCGAAGAAGAACGGCTGAACGCGCTGCCATCGGAGGTGCAACGAGGGGCGCCTCCGGTCATGCAACGCAACACCTGGGCGGGCACGGCTCCGCCTTGGTTCGCGATGTAAGCACCGTCGCAACCCCAGCCGCGAGCGCCGGGACCGTTGAATACGTGACCTCCTGAAACCAGGGAGGTGACCGTGAACTACTTGCCCGTGAACGAGGGGCGATGGGACCTCGAATATGCTGCGCACATCCACCGCATTCTCGACGACAGCGGCCTGAGCCTCGCCGAGTTCGCGCGCCGACATGGCCTGGCCGAAAAGCGCCTCCGGTGGTGGCGCGGGCAGCTCCGTCAGCGGCTCCCAGCGGAGACGCCAGACGTAATCGAGCTGGTTCCCACCCGATCGACGGTTGCGTTGCCGACGGGACTCCGCATTCATTGCCCCTCCGGCCACATTGTTGAGATGGCCTCCTTGGAGGAGGCGTGCGGGCTCGCACTGGTCCTGCGCGCGATCGACGAGGCCGCATGCTGATGCCCATGGGTGTGCGAGTGTTCCTTGTCGCCGAACCCGTCGATCTCCGCGCGTCCTTCTACCGTCTCGCCTCGCACGTGCGCGGACTGCTCGGACAGGACCCCCAGGAGGGGCATTTATACGTTTTCCTCGGCAAGCGAGGCTCACTCATAAAAGTCCTTTTCTGGGATCGATCCTGATATTGCATTTTTGCAAAGCGGCTCGAGCGCGGGCGATTTCACCTCCCCGGTGCGCTGCCGGCGGGCGCCAGGCGCCACGAAGTCGACTTCGCGACCCTCACGTTGCTGCTGGAGGGCATCGACCTTCACGGTGCCCGGAAGAGACCTCCGTTCGAACGGCCGACGTTCGGCCAAATACCACCTAGACCCTGAATACATATTGAGTTTTCGCTTGACGTATTGTAGCAAAAGGTTAGAAGTGTGCATGGAGAGCACGAAATCAACGGATCTGGCAACGACGTTGCTCACGGAGCGGTCTCGGGAAGCTGTGCTCGCTCGTCTCACCGAGGTGGCGAAAACGCTTGGACACGACGAGCTGATCGCGTTCCTCGTCGACATGCTGCTCTTGTCGGGCAAGAACGTCGACGCTCTCAAGGAGCGCGTCGCTGCCCTGCTCGCCGCCCGATTCCAACCCAAGTCCGAGGGCTCCACCGCCGACCAGCTCGCGCTCTTCGCCGAGGTCATCGCACGCGTCGGTGCCGAGAATGCAATCGCCGCAGCTTCCAAGACGGCCGGTGCGAAGCCGGAGATCCCCGCGCTCGTCCGGCAGACCGACGACGAGATCAAGGCGCTCGTCGAGGAACAGCGGGCGCTGCGTCGTGCCGAGCAGGAGCAGCGTCGCGCGGCTAAACAAGCCGCGAGGGTCGACGCGAAGGCGTCGGGTACGCCGGCGCCAGGCTCGTGGCCGACGCACCTTCCGGTGAAAGAGGTGAACAT
>CAYHCW010000364.1:0-3662 GCA_964355025.1 uncultured Gemmatimonas sp.
TTGGCATCGCGGCCTGCGACAGCTTCAAGGAGGCGCTCACCGCCCATGTGGACGTGGTGGCCCGTGCCGGCTCGCAGGAGCTGTCGGCCAACCACCTCGCCGAGCTCATCGGCAACTCCAAGGTGCCGCTGCGCCGCGACGTCGCCAACGCCGTGGCGCAGATCTGGGTGTCGTACCAGCTGCTCGCCTACGCCGGCGCGCACGACGACACGCTGCGCGACCCCAAAGTCGCCGACGCGGCCATGTGGTCGGCGGTGGCGCAGGAGAAGTCCAAGGCGTTCTACGAGCGCGTGTCCAAGGACTGGACCAAGGTCGACTCGGCGTCGCTGCCGGCGAAGTACGCGGCCGGCGACATGCTCGCCGCCCGTCACATCCTGCTGATGTCGCCGCGCGATGGCTCGACGCCCAAGGCGCGCGATTCGGTGCGCAACGAGCTGGAGAAGATCCGCCGGACGGTGACGGCGGCCAACTTCGCCGACGTGGCCACCAAGAAGTCGCAGGACGGCTCCAAGGCAAACGGGGGAAGCCTCGGCGTCTTCCCGGCCGGCGCCATGGTACCCGAGTTCGAGGCCGCGGTGCGCGCCATCAAGCCGGGCGAGGTGTCCGGGGTGTTCGAGAGCCAGTTCGGCTTCCATATCGTGAAGCGGCAGTCGTACGAAGAAGTGGCCGCCGAATTCGCGAAGTCATATGGGCAGGTTGGCGCGCAGAAGGCGGAGAGCACTTTCCTCGCCGGACTCGAGAAGGGCGCCAACGTGCAGGTGAAGTCGGGCGCGGCCAAGCTGGTGAAGGCGATTGCCGAGGACATCGACGCGCACCGTGACGACCGGACCTCGCTGGCCACGTGGCGCTCGGGGACCCTGACCGCCGCCCGGCTGGTGCAGTGGATGGGCGCGATGCCGCCGCAGTCCCGCATCCGTGAGGGGCTGGCGCAGGCTCCCGACTCGGCGATTCCGCAGTTCCTGAAGCAGATCGCCCGCAACGAGCTGGTGCTGAAGGCCGCCGACAGCATGAAGGTCGCCGTCGACACGGCCGCGCTGGCCAACATCCGCAATGCCTTCTACTCGCAGGTGATCGGCGCGATGGGCGAACTGAAGGTGGCGCCGGCCCTGTTGAAGGACTCGGCCAAGACGAAGTCCGAGCGGGAACGCCTGGGCGCGGCTCGCGTTGATGCGTATTTCGACCTGTTGCTCAACGAGAAGGCGGCGTTCATCAACGTCCCCGAGGCGGTGACCACGGCGCTGCGCGCCAAGTTCGAATCGCGCATCGTGGCGGCCGGCATTGAACGCGCACTCGAGCGCGCCACCAAGATCCGCCAGGTGGCCGACTCCACGCGCGCCGCATCAACGCCGCCGTCGGCGGTTCCGATGCCGGGTGGGGCGCAGGGCGCACCGCAGCCGGCCGCACCGCAGCCGGCCGCACCGACCAAGAAGCCATAAGTGATCCTGCGCACGCTGTTCCGTCTCGCGCTGCTCTGCGGCGTCGTCGCCCTTCCGGCAGTTGGCCAGGAGGCGCCGGCGCCGGTGCTGCGTGAGCTGCCGGTAGACAAGGTCATCGCTGTCGTGGGCACCAAGCCCATCATGTGGAGCGAGGTGCAGGAGTACATCAACTTCCAGCGGCAGAACCCCAACGTTCGGATTCCCGAGGACTCGGCCGGGTTCCTGGCCTATGCGCGCGAGGTGATCAGCGACCTGGTGGACCAGGAAGTGCTGATTGCCACGGCCAAGCAGTACAAGATCGAGGTGACCGACGCCGAGGTGCTGGAGGCGGTGGAAAGAGGGATGAAGGACGTCCGATCCCAGTTCAAGACGGAACAGGAGTACCGGGATGCGCTGAAAGCCGAGGGATTCGGCACGGTGGAGGAACTGCGGAAGATCCGTGTCGAGAAGTCCAAGCGTGACCTGTTCCAGCAGCGCGCCATCGACTCCCTCAAGGCCAAGGGGCGCATGCCCTCGGTGGCGGTGTCGGAGCCCGAGCTCAACGAGGCCTTTGCCAAGGCCAAGGACCGCCTGCCGCGCCGTCCCGCCACGGTGACGTTTCGCCAGGTCATCATTGCGCCCAAGCCGAGCGACGCCAGCCGCAAGGCGACGCTCGCCAAGCTCGACTCGCTGCGCGACGAGATTGCCAAGGGCGCTGATTTCGAGGCGGTGGCCAAGCGCGAGTCCATGGACCCCGGCTCGAAGGAGCTGGGTGGCGACCTGGGGTGGGCCCGTCGCGGCATGATGGTGCCGGCGTTCGACCAGATGCTGTTCGCGCTCAGCCCGAACCTGGTGAGCCCCGTCGTCGAGACCGTGTACGGCGCACACATTATTCGCGTCGACCGCGTGCGGCCGGCCGAGGTGAAGGCGCGGCACATCCTGCTCAAGTGGACGCTCGACTCGGCGGATGTCGTGCGGGCCCGCGCCGAAGCCGATTCAACCCTCGCGCAGTGGAAGCGAGGCACGTCGTACGATTCGCTCGTGGTCAAGCATCACGACGAGGCCGAGTTGCGCCTGATGGCCGACCCGGTGCCGCGCGACTCGCTGCCGGCCGCGTACCGTGCGGCGATTGAGGGAAAGAAGGCCGGAGAGTTTGCTGGCCCCTTTGAGATTCCCAATCCGCAGACGGGGTTCGTGAAGGTCGTCGTCATGCAGCTGTCGACGGCGGAGGAGGGCGGCGAGATGAAGATGTCGGACGTGCGCGACCGCTTGCGGTCGCAGCTGGTGCAGGAGAAGACGGCGCGCCGCATTCTCGACCAGCTGCGCAAGGAACTCTACGTCTCCATCCGGATGTGACGACGTCGCGGCTCGCGCCACGGCTGGCGATCACGCTGGGTGATCCACGCGGCATCGGCGCGGAGGTCGTACGCAAGGCGCTCGCCGACCCTCGGGTGGCGGGCGCTTGCCGTTGGGTGGTCGTGGGGCCGTCCGGACTCGAGTGTCCGGCCGACGAGGTGATTGGCGAGTGGCACGCTCGGCAGAGTGCGGCCAACGCCGGGCGTCTGGCGGGCAAGGCCATTGAGCGCGCGGTGGCGATGGCCCAGTCGCGCGACGTGGCCGGCATCGTGACGGCGCCCATCGACAAGCACGCCCTGCTGGCCGGCGGCTACGACTATCCCGGGCACACCGAGATGCTCGCGGCGCTGACCAAGCGCGATGTGGCGATGATGCTGGCGAGCGACCGACTGCGGGTGGTGCTGGCCACGACGCACGTGCCGCTGCGCGACGTGCCCGCGCTGCTCACCGGCGAATTGATCGCGCGCGTGGCCAGGGTGACGCGCGACGGTCTGCGCGCATCGTTCGGCATCGCCGAGCCGCGCATTGCGCTGTGCGCGCTGAACCCGCACGCGGGGGACGGCGGGCGCTTTGGCCGCGAGGACGACGAAGTGCTGGCACCGGCGGCGTGGGCCAGCGGGCTGTTGGGGCCGTTTCCGGCCGACACCGTGTTCGTGCGCGCGATGCGCGGCGAGTTCGACGCGGTCATCGCGCCGTACCACGACGTCGGCATGACGGCCATCAAGGTGGCGAGCTTCGGGTCGGCGGTAAACGTGACGCTGGGGCTGCCGTGGCCGCGCACGTCGCCCGATCACGGCACGGCGCTGGACATTGCGGGGCAGGGCAAGGCCGACGCGGGGTCGATGGTCGAGGCCATACTGCTGGCGGCGAAACTAGGAGCTAGAAGCTAGA
>CAYHCW010000365.1:0-3653 GCA_964355025.1 uncultured Gemmatimonas sp.
GCGGCAGCGCCGGCATCTTCAACCTCATCGAGCCCGACGTCTCGCAGCGCGTGCTGGCCGCCAAGCTCGAGCAGATTGCGGCGACGGGCGCCCCGGTGGTCGCCACCGGAAACCCTGGGTGCCTGATGCACATCGGGGCCGGGCTGCTGCTCGGGGGGAGCGGCACGACGGCTCGACATCCAGTAGAGTTACTGGACGAGAGTTACGCGCGCCTGGAGCGCTGAATGCAAGTCGTCCTGATGGAGTTCGAGGGCATCCTCGCCGACACCACGCCGCATCGCATCGCCGCGCTGCGCGACGCGCTGTCTGCTGATGGCCTGTCGCTCGACGACGAGACGTGGACCGAGCACTGCCTGGGGCTCGCCGTGGAGAACGCGGTGCGCGCGGCCCGGTGCGCCCTCGGCGCCGACGACGATCCCACCGCCGTTGAGTTGGCGCGGCTGCGCGCCGAGCGGAGCTTCACGCTGCGCATCGGCCGCGGGCTGCTGATGCAGCCCGGCGGACTCGCGCTCGTCCAGGCACTGCGCACGCAGGCGCGGCTCGCCCTCGTCACGCGCGCTTCGCGGCGCGACGTCGATTTCGTGCTGACGCTGGCGAACGTCGCCGACGCGTTCACCTGCGTGGTGACGGCCGACGACAAGGTAGAAGGCAAACCGTCGCCAGCGCCGTACCTGCTGGCGCTCGAACGCCTCTCACGCACGGCGCCTGTCGTCCCCGGCGACGCGTTGTCGTTCGAGGACTCGCGCCCCGGCATTCGGTCGGCGTGTGCGGCTGGAGTGCGCTCGGTAGCCGTAGGGCCGCTTCCCGTACACCACGTCATGGAAGCAGACACGTATTTTCCCACGCTGTCGGGCATGACGTTTGACGAAATGCGCGCGCTGGTGCGCGGCGGGCGCTCATGACGGCGCCACTCGCACCACAGGCCGGCGCAGCGCCCGATGCGGCGGCGTACGAACGTCTGCGCACCGACGCCGGGAGCTTCGATAGGTCCGGCCGCATGCGCATGACCTTCGTCGGCGCCAAGGCAAACGAGACGATCACCGGCCTGGTGACGAACGACGTGATGGCCCTGCAGCCGGGGCACGGCCAGTACGCGGCAGCGCTGACGCCCAAGGGGAAGGTCATTGCCGACCTGCGGGTCTTTCACCGCGCGCCCGGCGACTATCTGGTGGATGTGCCGGCATCGGCCGCTGCCGGTTTTGCGGCAATGGTTCACAAGTACGTGAATCCGCGGCTGGCCGCGTATGCCGACGTCAGTGCCTCTCTGTCGTGCCTCGCCGTAGTGGGACCACACGCCCGGCAGGTGGTGGCGCACGCGCTTGCGTGCTCGCCAAGCGACTTCGACCTGCTGCCGCCATATGCGCACCACTCCGCGTCGTCGGGCGGCGACCCGGTAATGGTCGCGCGCTCGGTGGACTACGGCGTTGATGCCTTCGACTGTTTTGTGCGCGCCGAAAGGGCGCCGGCATTGCGCGCGGCGCTGGTTGCCGCGGGCGCACCGTCGGCTGACGCGGCCGCCCTCGAGGTGCTGCGCATCGAGGCCGGTCGTCCCGCGTGGGGCGCCGACATGAACGAGGACACTCTGGCGCAGGAAGCCGGCCTCGACACGCTCAACGCCATCTCGTACACCAAGGGCTGCTACACAGGGCAGGAGACCGTGGCCCGCGTGCATTTTCGCGGCCACGTCAACCGGTTCCTGCGTGGGCTGCGCTGCGAGACGATGCCGACCGGCGATGCACTTGTGTTCGCCAGCGACAAGGACGGCGGCCAAAAGGACATCGGCGACGTGCGGTCGCGCGCCGTATCCCCGCGCCTCGGCGCCATCGCACTGGCGATGGTGCGGCGCGAAGTGGAGGCGGGCTCCGCGGTGACGGTGCGATGGGCCACTGGCGAATCATCGGCCATCGTGGTCGACCTCCCCTTCCCCGCGTGAGCATCGCACTCATTACCGGGGCGACGGGCCTGGTGGGCTCGCACCTCGTGGAACGACTGCAGCGCGACGGATGGCAGGTGCGTGCGCTGGTGCGCGACCGATCGCGCGCCGGGTGGCTTTCGTCGCGCAGCGTGGAGCTGCGCGACGGCGACACGCAGGACGCGGCGGCGTTCGCTCGGGCGGCCGAAGGAGCGCAGGTCGTGTTCCATTGCGCCGCGGCCATCACGCCGCGCGGCGGGTGGGAGGCATATCGCGCGCCGAACATCGACGGCACGCGCAACGCCATCGAGGCTGCGTCGGCAGCCGGCGCGCGACTGCTGCACCTCAGCTCGGTCGCCGTCTACGGACCGTCGGGGCGCTACGCGCTCGCGCACGGCACCGGGCTGCAGGAGTTGCAGCCGTTGCAGCCCATTGCCGACGAGGCGTGGTACTCGCGTTCGAAGCGCGAATCGGAGGAGCTGGTGCTGGCGGCGCATCACGCCGGGCGCGTGTGGGCCACGGCCGTGCGGCCGTGCGTCATCTACGGACCGCGCGACCGCCAGTTTGTGCCGCGCATTGCGATGCTGCTGCGCCTGCCGCTCGCGCCGCGCATCGGGGACGGGCGCGCGGTGCTCTCCATCATCCACGCCCGCAGTGTGGCCGAGATGGCGGTGCTCGCGGTGACGAGCGAAATCGGCGGGGGGCGCGCTTACAACGTGACCAACGATCTCCCGATGACCGTGGGCGAGTTCTACCAGGCGGCGCAGCGCGGGCTGGGACGACGTGTTCGCTGGCTGCCCGTGCCGGGTCGCGTGGCACAGGGCGCCTTGGCATTCACGGGCGCGGTGCTGCGACTGTTGCGCGTGCCCGGCTCGGCGCTGCTGAACTCGACATCGCTCGATTTCCTGCTGCAGGACAGTCCCTTCTCGAGCGCGCGCGCGCGGCAGGAGTTGGGGTGGACGAGTACGCTCGATCCTCGCGACGCGGTGACCGAGGCGTTTCGCGACACGCTCGCCCGCTGATCGGATCGCGCTGTTAAGCAAGCACGGGCGCGACTTACGTCGCGCCCGTGCTCACTTCAGTCGAGCGACGAACTACGGCTTCTTGGCGGGCTCGGCGGCCGGGGCGGCAGCAGCAGCAGCGGCCGAATCCGGCTTCACCGTCGTGTCAACAACGGCAGCAGGAGCCGGAGCGGCAGCGGCGGTATCAGCAGCCGGAGCCTCTTCCTTCTTGGCGCAAGCGGCGAGAACGAGCACAGCGGCGACGAGGGCAATACGCTTCATTGAGATAATCTCCATGTGGGGGACACAAAAGGCACAGCGCGAGACTGCGCCTTGGTACGCAGTGCTCATATGCGCTGAAATTACGGACACGGCGCACTTCGTCAAGACATTTGGCGTGCACCAAAATGTGGGGAGCGCATGCCAATGCGAAACTCGATGATCCGATCCGCCTCCGGCGAGCAAACTCGTGGTCCCGTCACGCGTTCACCCTATCCGAAGTCCAGCACTGTAAAGTACGATCTAACTGCCGTCCGCGCAACTAGTTGCGGGCGGAAGCCGGTGGGGGCGGCCTGCCGTGCCCCGGGGACACCCCATATCTTGCCTGAATCGCCCCTTTTCCGGGGCAAGCGGACCTTCCTCCCAGGGTCGTGAACCTGTGTCCGACACCACCGTCCTGACCGTGCGGGGCGCCTGCCCCCACGACTGCCCCGACACTTGCGCCATGATCACGACCGTCG
>CAYHCW010000366.1:0-3645 GCA_964355025.1 uncultured Gemmatimonas sp.
ATTCCTCTTTGTCACCTCGCTGCCCCTGTCGCAGTTCTACCGGGTGGCCGTGGACAATGCCGTTCCCTTCAACGTCTATGGTGGCCTGCAGGACAACGGCTGCTGGATGGGACCGAGCGCGAGCTGGACCACCAACGGCATCCTCAACGAGCATTGGTCGCGCCTGTGCGGCGGCGACGGCTTCTCCGTCGTCCCCGACCTCTCGCAGCCCGGCACCGTCTTCTCCACCTCGCAGTTCCTGGGGTTGCAGCGCAACGACACGCGCACCTGGGAGGGGCAGGACATTCGCCCCGGCGACCCGCAAGGACGCATCGGCGGTCGCCGCAACTGGGACACGTGGGGCAAGCCCGGCTCCTCCCAGGTGCTCGGCAACGCGATGCACCCGGCCAACTGGGACGCGCCCATCGTGCGGTCACCGCATGACCCGGGCACGTGGTATGTCGGCATGCAGCACCTGTTCCGCACGCGAGACCACGGGCGCACGTGGACCGACCTCGGCGACATGACGACCGGCGTGGATCGCAGCACGCTGCCGCTCATGGGCCGCATGCCATCGGAGCGCACGCTCTCGCTCGACGACGGCGTTCCGTATTTCCCCGGCATTACCGCGCTTGCCGAATCGCCGCGCCGCAAGGGCGTGCTGTACGCGGGCACGGACGACGGACGCTTTCGCGTGTCGCGCAACGGCGGCGCCACGTGGGAGGACCAGCAGGGCCGCTTCCCGGGACTCCCGGCCGGCTCGTGGTTCGCGGGAGTCGAGCCGTCGCGTCACGCCGATGGCACCGCATACGTGGCGGTCGACAACCACCGCAGCGACGATTTTCACAACTACGTGTACCGCACCACCGACTACGGGCGCACCTGGACGCCGATCACCGGGGACCTCCCGGCTGATCGCGTGGCGCGCACCGTGCGCGAGGACCCACGCAACGCCACCCTGCTGTACCTGGCCTCCGAGCTTGGCGCCTTTGTGTCGCCCAACCTCGGCGTCAACTGGGTGCCGCTGCGCAGTGCAAACATGCCGACGATGCCGTTCAACGACCTGCAGATCCACCCGCGGGACAACACGCTGGTGCTGGCCTCGCATGCCCGGGGCATCTGGATCCTCGATCAGGTGAATGCGCTGCAGGAGTTGACGCCGGTGGTGGCCGCCAAGCCATCGCACCTGTTCAGCATCCAGCCCGCGTACCAGATGCGCACCACCAATCTGCGGCCGCATGCGGGCGACATGCTGTTTCGTGGTGAGAACCCGGCCAACGGCGCCTTCATCGATTTTTGGCAGGCGCAGGCGGGCAGCGCGGTGACCTTGTCGGTGCTGGACGCCGCGGGACGGACGGTGCAGAAGCTGACGGCCACGGGCGCGCGTGGCGTGAATCGCGCCGTGTGGAACCTGCGTGATGCCGATGTTCCGCTGCGAAGTGGCGGCGGCGAGGACGACGACGAGGGGCCACGCGCGACGACGCCGGGCCCGTTGGTGCCACCGGGCACGTACACGGTGAAGCTGGAGGCGGCGGGCCTCAGCATGACGCAGCGTGTAGTCGTGCGGGAGGATCCGCGCATCACCATTGCCGCCGCCGAGCGCGCTGCGTGGACTGCCTTCCAGCGCGATGTCGCGAAGGTCATCACGGCCTTTGCGCCGACCGCCGCGAAGGCGCGCGCCAACAGCTCCACGGATGCGGCCGTTCGCGACCAGCGCAGGCAGGCCACCGAGTTGATGTCGCGCCTGGCGACGCTGTATCGGGCGAGCGGCGGGTGGACCGGATGGCCGACCGCCGACCAGCGCTCGCAGCTGGCGTACTACCAGAAGATGGCCCGCACGCTCGGGGCGGTGGCGTTCTGACCCACAACTCATTGATAGACATGCCTTCGACCATGACGCGCCGGTGCGGGCGGTGGGCCGTCCTCGTCGCACTCTGCGCCGTGCAGGCGGCGGCGCAGTCGGCGCCCAGCCGCACGTATCCGACCCTGGTTGCGTTGTTCGGTGAATGGCGCGCATTCGAGGAGCCGCCGCGGGTTGGCGGGATTCCGGACTATTCGCCCGGCACCAACAGTCGCCGACTCGTCGCCCTCGAGCGCCTTCGCCGGCGAGTGCTCGCGATTGACACCACGGGGTGGCCCATCCCCGAGCAGGTGGACCTGCACCTCGTGCGGGCCGAGATGAACGGCATGTGGTACCAGCTCACCGTGCTGAGGCCCTTCGCTCGCGATCCGGCCTTTTACGCCTCGGTGCGTACCGACGAGAGTGACACACCCGCGGAAGAGGGGCCGACCATCCATGGCGCCATCCGGCTGTGGACGTACCCGGTGTGGCCGCGTACAACGCTCGACACGCTGCGCGCGCTCTCGGCGGATGAGTCGCGCCGGCTCGCCGGTGAACTGCGCACCGTGCCGGGGCTGCTGACAACGGCTCGGACGCGACTCGCGGCCGCAAATGGACGCGACCTGTGGATTGGCGGCATCCGCGCGTTTGAGGAGCAGGTGGAGGCGCTCGACCTGCTCAGCGCACGCGTGGGAAACGGCGACGCCGACCTGCTGCGGGCCATCGCCGGTGCGCGTGTGGCGACGGTGTCGTTTGCGCAGTGGCTGCGCGCTGAGTCGCCCAAGCGCACCGGGCCGTCGGGGATCGGCAAGGCGCAGTACACCTGGTTCCTGCGCAACGTGCTGCTGATGCCGCTGTCGTGGGAGGACGAGGTGACGATCACGCGGCGCGAGTTGATGCGCGCGCACGCGTCGCTGCGGCTCGAGGAAACGCGCAACGCCGCGTTGCCACCGCTGCCGGTGGCCGACTCGCCCGAGGCGTATGCGGCGCTGCAGGCGCCGGCCGTCCCGACGCTCCTTGCGTTCCTGCGCGACAAGCGCTTCGTCACCGTCGAGCCGTGGATGGAGCGCGCACTGCTCGAACGCATGCCGGGCTACTCGCCGAGCGCCACGCGCAATTTCTTTGCGCAGGCCAATCATCGCGATCCGTTGCCGTTGTGGAGTCACTTCTTCCACTGGTTCGACAACGGCCGCTTTCGCTTCGCCCCGAACCCCAGTCCCATCCGGCGCACGCCGCTGCTCTACAACGTGTGGATGAGCCGGAGCGAGGGCCTGGCCACGGCGCTGGAGGAGTGGTTCATGCAGGCGGGGCTGTACGACAACCGGCCCCGCGGGCGCGAGATTGTCTGGACCATGCTGGCGGCGCGCGCGGCGCGTGGGCTGGGCAACCTGTACGCGCACAGCAACGAACTCACGATGCAGCAGGCGGGCGAGATCCACATGCGGTGGACCCCGCGCGGCTGGATGCGTCCGGATCCGCTGCTGGGCTTCGAACAGCACCTGTACCTGCGCCAGCCCGGGTACGGCGCGACGTACGTGACCGGCGGGCGGCTGATGGAAGAGGTGATGGCGGCGCGTGCACTCCAGTTGGGCGATGCGTTCACCATGCAGCGCTTCATGGATGAAGTGAACGCCGTCGGCATGATTCCGGTCTCGCTGATCTACTGGCAGCTGACGGGCGACGATCGCATGGTGCGTGACCTGTCGCGCGACACGCCGCTCCCACCCCGGTGAGGACATCCATGGAATACCGCGACGAGTCTGACAGGCGAGCCTCTTCGAGAAGGGATGCAAAATGACAACCCGGCCATTCCCCGATTTCGCCAT
>CAYHCW010000367.1:0-3639 GCA_964355025.1 uncultured Gemmatimonas sp.
GAGAACTGCCCCGGCGGGGCGCTGAACTGCGCCGCCGAGTCGGCCGCCGGCATCAACTGCGGCCGGCCCGTGTAGCCGCGCGCAAATCGCCACTCCGTGTCGGCGCCCGTGGCGCGGATCATCACCTCGCCGTCGCCCACCACCGGGCTCAGGGTGTACACGGCAAACTTCCCATCGGGCGACAGCGTGGCGCCCGAGATGGTGCGCCACTGGTCGTAGGTGTCCTGGGTGATGGGGCGCCTGGTCTGGGCGGCAAGCGGGGTCGCCAGCAGGCAGAGCAGTGCGGCGCGGCGCACGCAGGTGAAGGCGAGTCGAAGGGTCGTCATCGCGGAGTCGGGTTGAGGAGTTATCTTCTCCAGAGCGGGGCGCCCGGCGCCCTGCACGACCTTACGCGCCACGAGCCATCACCGCTGTCCCCGAACCCCGATGCCACGGATTCTTGGTTACTTCCTTCGCGGACTGGTACTCACCGTTCCCCTGGTGGTGACGGTCTGGGTCTGCTTCGCCGTATTCACCAAGGTGGACGGCTGGCTTGGGATTTCGATCCCGGGCATCGGCTTCGTCACCACGCTGACGCTCATCACGCTCATCGGCGCGCTCGGCTCGAGCATCCTCACGAGCTCCGCCGTCCGGGTGCTCGAGAACGTGCTCAACCGGCTGCCGTTCGTGCGGCTGTTGTACACGTCCACCAAGGACCTGATGGCCGCGTTTGTGGGAGAGAAGAAGCGCTTCGGCCAGACCGTGCTGGTGGACCTCGGCCTCGGCAACGAAGTGAAGGTCCTGGGCTTCCTCACGCAGTCTTCGGCTGAGCGCCTGGGCATCGACGCCTCGGTGGTGGTGTACGTGCCGCACTCCTATGCCTGGTCCGGCCAGCTGCTCATCCTTCCGAGCGCGCGCGTCACGCCAGTCGAGGCGGACAGCGCCGAGTTCATGGCGTTCATCGTGTCGGGTGGCGTGACGGATTTTCTCATGACGAGGAAGTAGCCCATGCTCACCACCGTGCTGCTTGCACTCGCTGCCGCCAGCGCACAAACGCACGCACAAGCGCCGGGGCGTGACTCACTGCTCCTGCTCCGGCCAGCCGCCGTGTGGGACGGCGTGAGCGATGCGCCGCGTACGGGGTGGACGGTGCTGGTGCGCGGCGACCGCATTGCGGCGGCGGGGCCCGCGGCGGAAGTGGGCACGCCTCGTGGCGCGTCGGTCATCGAGCTTCCCGGCACCACGCTGATGCCCGGCATGATCGAAGGGCACGCGCACGTGTTCCTGCATCCGTACAACGAGACGCAGTGGAACGACCAGGTGCTGCGCGAATCGCTGGCACTGCGCACGGCCCGCGCCGTGAACCACGCGCGCAGTACGCTGCTGGCCGGCTTCACCACGGTGCGCGACCTCGGCACGGAAGGAGCGGGTTACGCTGATGTCGGGTTGAAACAGGCCATCGACCAGGGGATCATTCCGGGTCCGCGGCTCATCGTCGCGACAAAAGCGATGGTGGTGACGGGCAGCTACGCGCCCCGGCGCACCGATTTCGCCTTCGAGCCGCCACAGGGCGCCGAGGAAGCCGACGGCATCGACGGCGTGGCGCGCGTGGCGCGCGACCAGATTGCGCACGGCGCCGACGTGGTGAAGGTGTATGCCGATTACCGCTGGGGCCCGCGCGGCGAGACGATGCCGACGTTCACCGAGGCCGAACTGCGCGCCATCGTGGAAGCGGCCCGCAGCAGCGGCCGGCCGGTGGCGGCGCACGCCAGCACGCCCGAGGGCATCCGCCGCGCGGTGATGGCGGGCGTGGAGACCATCGAGCACGGCGACGACGGCACCGCCGAGACGTGGAAGCTGATGGTGCAGCACAACGTCGGCCTCTGCCCCACGCTGGCCGCCGGCGACGCGACCCGTCAATACGCCGGCTGGAAGAAGGGTGTCGATGCGGAGCCGGCATCGATCACGGCCAAGCGCGCGTCGTTCAGGGCGGCGCTCGCCGCCGGCGTCACGATGTGCATGGGCGGCGACGTGGGCGTGTACGCGCACGGCGACAACGCGCGCGAGATGGAGTTGATGGTCGAGTACGGCATGACGCCGGTGGCGGTGCTGCGCGCGGCGACCAGCGTCAATGCCAGGCTCCTGCATTGGGAGAGCCGCGTGGGACGTGTGGCGCCGGGGCTGCTGGCCGACCTGATCGCGGTGCGCGGCGATCCGACACGCGATATTCGCGTGGTGCGGAGCGTGGTGCTCGTGATGAAGGGCGGCGTCATTGAAAAGAAGCTGTAAGCTGTACGCCGTACGCTGTCAGTTGTACGCGCGGACAGCGTAGAACGGAGAGCGTACAGCTTACAGCTTCTTTTGTATTTGCTGTAGCAGGAAGTACCACGGCACTCCCAGGATCATCGCCCCCAGCGCCGCCGCTGCCGCGGCGAAGCCGTACTCGCCGTCCTGGAACGAGATCACGATGACGGTGCACAGCACCAGGAACGGCACGCAGGCCAGCAGCGCCACGCCACGCGTGCCGAGCGGGATGCGGAAGCTCCCGCGCAGCCCGGGCTCCCGCGCGCGGAACCAGACCAGCGCGGCGAACTCGAACATGACGGCGGCCCCGTAGAAGATCGCATCGGCCACGACCAGATGGCCGAACGGCAGCAGCACCGTCGCGCTGTAGATGACGGCCGACACGAGGATCGCGACCACCGGAGTGCCGCGTGCGTCGGTGCGCCCGAAGACCTTCGGCAGCAGCCCGTCTTGCGCCATGGCCATCGGGATGCGGGTGTACACCAGCAGCAGCGCGTTGAACAGCGCAAGCGCGCTGGCCAGGCCGGCGAGGGCGAGCATCGGGGCGAGCACGACACCCGCCGACCCGGTGGCGGCGCGGGCAATCGCCGGCCATCCTCCCTCGCCCCACGTGGTCCAGTCGGTGGCCCCCAGCGCCGGCAGCAGCGGCACAAAGTAGCCGAGCATGACGAGCGGCAGGGCGAACGCGAGTGCCCGGGGGTAGGTGCGCCCCGCATCCACCACCTCACCGCCGACGGTGGACGCATTGTCCCACCCAAAGTAGTTCCACAGCGCGGTGGAAAGCCCGACGGCAAGCCCGGCGCCCATCCCCTGCCCCGGCTTGAGCAGCGGCTCCCACGGCACGTGGTTCACGTTCGGCAGCGCGAAGATCGCGACGAGGGCAAACGTACCCAGCACGAACGTGCCGATCACCACCGAGACGCGCCCGACCGGGAAGGCGCCGCGCAGGTTGATGGCGGTTGCACCCCAGATCATCACCAGCGCGATGCCCCAGCGTGTGGACTGCGCAAGATCGGGGACGAACCACGACAAGTACTGGTTGAACATCACCGGATAGATGGCCATGTCCACCAGCGAGTACAGCCAGGTGTACCACGCGTTCTGGAACGCCCAGAACGGGCCGAAGGCGCGCCGCACCCAGCGGTAGTAGCCGCCCTCCTCTGGCAGCATGCTGGCGAGCTCGCCGATGATGAGGATCTCGGGGAGCGACCAGGCGAGCGGAACGATGACCAGCATGGCCAGCGCGAGGCCCGGGCCGGTATCGGCGACGAGGCCTTCGAGCGTGAAGGCGCCGCCGGAGACGTTGAAGAAGATGACGAAGACGAGCGAGAGCGTCGTCAGGGAGCGGCGGAGCAT
>CAYHCW010000368.1:0-3638 GCA_964355025.1 uncultured Gemmatimonas sp.
GCGCCGGCCTCGAGCGCCTGGGCCAGCGTGCGCGCCTCGCGCGCCAGCTCGCGCGTTTTCCCCGAGGCGTCGAGATCCTGCACGTCGTCGAGCGCCTTGGCCACGGCGCGCTGCTGCCTGGCCAGTACGCGCGCCTTGTCCGCCGCCGAGGGATCGACGGCCTGGCGCCCCTGCGTGGGCGTCGGGAAGAGGCTCGCCATCTGCGCGTTCACCTCACCCTGCTGCTGCGCGAGCTTCTGCAGTTCGGCAATCATCTCGGGCACGCCTGAGCCCGACTGCGCGCCTTCCACCCGCTCGCGATCACGCGCCAGCGCGCTCGCCGCCTGACGCAGCGCCTGCGCCGCCTCGCTCATCGAGTTGGCTTGTCCCTGCTGGCCCTGCCCTTGCTGCTGGTTGTTGGCCTCGCGCATCGCCTGATCCACCTTCTGCTGCGCGTCCTTCATGGCCTGCTGCGCGCCGGGCGAAACCATCGCCGACTTCTTTGCTTGCTCCTGCAGGCGCTCGCCCGCCTTCTGCACGCCCTGCTGCAGCGCCGACTGCTGGCCGCGCATGTCGCCCTGCTGGTTCTGCTGAGCCTGCTGCGCGAGCTGCTCCTGCTGGCGCGCCAGCTGCATCACTTCCTGCACGGCCTTGTCCAGCGAGCCGGTGACGTCATTCTTCCACGCCCCCACCTGCTGTTCGCGCGCGTCGGCCAGCGACTTGGCTGCCTTTTCCATCGATTGCGCGGCTTCCTTGGACGCCTGCGCTCGCCCCTGCTGCCCCGGCGCTCCCTGCGGCTGCGCGGCTGCGCGCTGCATCGCTTCGCGCGACGCCTGCGCCTGGCTCGCCGCTTCGTCGGCCTTCTTCGCCCCCGCGTTGGCACGCTCGCGTTCGAGCCGCTGCTGCAGCTGGGCAATCTCCCTGGCGAGGTCGCCCGTTCGTTGCGCCAGCTCCTTGGCACGCTGCCCCTCGGCGGCCCCCGAGTCGGCGAACTGCTGCTGCTTGCGCGCCATCGATGCCGCGTCGGCGGTGAGCGTCTTCATCTGCCCCTCGAGCGCGGCGCGCTTCAGCATCTCGGCGCTCTTCTCCAGCGCGTCCCGCAGGCGCTTCTGCTGCTCCGCCAGGTCGGCCATCGACTGCCGCGTGCGGTCCTGCGACAGTTCCTGCGCCGCGCCCTCCAGCTTTCGCACGGCGGCCTGCAGCTCGGGCGTCAGCGCCTCGCGCAACAGCTTCTGCGCCTCGCGCAGTTGCGCCTGCAACGAACTGTCGAGCCCACCAGCCGCCCGGAGTTTCTCCTCCAGCTCGCGCGTGGCGTCCTGCACGTCCTTTGAGCGCTCGGCCATCTGCTTCTGTTCGTTGGCCAGCGCCTTCGCCTTCTCGGCCGCGTCGTACGACATGGCGTTCGGCGCCTTCCGGTCGCCAGGCTTCGTCGCCTCGTTCGGTGCGCGCGCCCTCGCCGCGTCGCTCGTTCGCTGTTCGAGTTGCTGCTGCGCCCGCGCCGCGGCCACGACCTTGCTGACCAGCGAATCGGCGGCAGCCCGCGCGTCGCGTCGCTGGTCCTCAACCGCCGGCACGCGCAGCATCAGCTCGCGACTCTTGCCCACGTGCCCCCACGGCGCATCGTCATGCGCCGTCGCCTGCACGTGCACCACGTCGCCCGGCTGCAGCGCCAGCGCGGCCAGGTCCACCGCCACCGCGCCGAGGAACGACGGCGCGCCGCCGTCGAAGATCCGCTGCGCCTGCGGTGGTGACGTGCGGCCGTCGCCGAGCTGCTTCCAGACCGAGAGCGTCACGTCGCGCAGCACGCGATCGTCGAGGGCGGCCACCGCCACGCGCACCGAACCGGTGGGCGCCACGTTCGTGTCGGCGCCCGGCGACAGGAAGTCCACCTGCGGCGCCGAGTCCGGCACCACGTCAAGCTGCAGCGCCGCCGGCACGTCGGCGATGGATTTCGCCGCACCCTCCGCGCTCCACGTCATCACGCCACCCACGCGCGGCGTGAAGACGCCAGAGAAGCTGCGGCCCGCGGCGGTCAGCGGCACGCGCTCCGACGCATTGCCCAGCGTAATGGCGCGCAGTGGCTCCGACGCGCGCCCGCTGATGGTGAGCGTCGTGCCCTGCGGCACGCGCATCGGCAACTCCGCCGGCAGCGTCTCGTCGGCGCGGCCGAGGTAGGCCGGAAAACGCGCCTTCACCGCGACGTCGCCCACGAACGAGCGCTCGGCGAGCCGCAGCCGCACGGTGTCGCTCTCGGCGCGCCCGTCGGTGGCCAGCAGCGTCAGGTCGGCATCGAGCGGCCCCACGCGCCACGACGCCACGCCCGCGCGCACCGTGAGCACGGTATCGCGCCACGCGCCCCCCGTGGCGCGCGCACGCACCGTCAGCTCGCGCCGTCCGGGCGCGCGCACGTGCAGCACGGCCGTGTCGCCGCGGAGCAGGCCCGCTGGGGGATCGTCGAAGCTCAGCGCCGGCAGCAAGGTGCCGGCCCACGCCGACGCCGGATGCCAGAGGGCACGCCACCCATCGGCGTGCGATGCCGCGCTCTGGCCGATGGCAAGCAGCAGCGCCAGCACGCCGCACAGCGTCACGCCTCCCTGCCAGCGAGCCGTGCGCCGGAGCACCGGCGCCAGCGTGCCCGCGCCGAGTCTCGCGCCAAGCAGCGCGTCGGCCCGCGCGACGAAGGGTCCACCCAGCGGCGCCACCTCCAGCAGTGTGCGCGCCGCGCCGTCGCGCAACCCGCGTTCCTGCTCGATGGCGCCCGCAACGGCCAGCGGGGTCTTCTGCGCCAGCAGGCGGCGGCGCTGCAGCCGCCACACGCCCCAGCCGATGCCGAGCGCCGCGAGCCACGCCACGAAGGGCGCGGGTCGTGGCAGCGCCATCCAGCGCGTGTGGCCGAGCGCCATCGCCGCCAGCGTGAGCGCACCGACGGCCACCCCGGCCACGCGCAGCGTCAGCGTCAGGCGCGCCAGTCGCGACACGACCCGGTGCTCGTGCTGGAGGCGTTCGACCGTCGTCATGCGCCGGGGCGGCTGGTCACCGCGTACACGAAGAGGTTCACGCCCATCTTGAGCGCCCGCTCGTGCAGCTCCGGCGGATCGTCCTTGTATGTTCCCGCGTCTTCCCACCCGTTGCCCAGGTCACTCTCGTGACTGTAGAAGACGGCCAGCCGGTCACCGATGAAAATGCCGAGTCCTCGCGCGGGCTTGCCGTCGTGCTCGTGGATCTTGGGAACGCCCTGCGGAAAATCGTATACCGCGTGGTACACCGCGTGGCGCAGCGGCACATCAACCAGGTCGCGGTCGGGGAACACCCGCTTGAGCTCGCGGCGAAAGGAGTCGTCGAGTCCGTAGTTGTCGTCGGCGTGCAGGAAGCCGCCACGCAGCAGGTACTCGCGAAGGCGCGTCACCTCGCCGTCCGACAGGTGAATGTTGCCGTGGCCCGTGAGGTGCAGGAACGGAAAGTCCCACAGGCGCTCGTCCAGCAGGGTGACACGCCATTCCCGGGCATCGACATCGAGCGTGGTGCGTGCGCGAATGGCGGCAATGAGGTTGGGCAGGCTCGACGGGTTGGCGTACCAGTCACCGCCGCCGTCGTATTGCAGCCGCGCCACGGCGAGCCGCGGCAGCGTGCGCGCCGGCGGCGCGCTTGGCGCGCTTGGC
>CAYHCW010000369.1:0-3626 GCA_964355025.1 uncultured Gemmatimonas sp.
CCCGCGATGGGCTGGGCATCATTCGATCGTCGGCCGACGTGGAGGCGCTCGCCGCGAGCGTCCCCGACACCCACGGCGTGTACCTGGTGCCCGCCTTTGCCGGACTCGGCGCGCCGCACTGGGACCAGTATGCGCGCGGCACCATGGTGGGCATCACGCGCGGTACCACCAGTGCGCACATTGCGCGCGCCGCGCTCGAGGGCATCGCCCTGCAGGTGATGGACGTGCTGAAGGCGATGGAGGCCGACTCGGGCATTACGCTCAAGGAGCTGCGCGTCGATGGCGGCGCGTGCGCCAACAACCTGCTGATGCAGCTGCAGGCCGACCTGCTCAACTGCCCCGTGGTACGGCCGGTGGTCGCCGAGACCACTGCGCTGGGCGCAGCGTACCTCGCCGGTCTCGCGGTGGGCTACTGGAAGAACCAGGCCGACATTGCGCGACAGTGGCAGGTGGACAGGCGGTTCAAGCCGGCGATGAAGGCGGCGGCGCGTGCGAAGATGGCGACCGGGTGGAAGAAGGCGCTGGGTCGGGCGAAGGCGTGGGAGTCCGTGGACTGAGATTGAGGATTGGGATCGCGGATATCGATCGAGGATCTCGATTGATGATCTCGATTGGCGATTGGGCCATCGCCCATCGGAATCCTGCATCGCAATCCCGAATCGATATCCGCGATCCCAATCCTCAATCAAGACTAGATTGCTGCCATGCCCCACGACCCCGCCAACCTGGAGTTCACCCCCGACCAGATGCTCGCGATGGGCCGCGCCGTCGTCGCGCGATCGGTTGCGCACCTCGCGACCGTCGGCGAGCAGCCAAGTTGCGGCGACGTCGACGCCGCCGATCTTTGCCGCTCGCTGCGCGAGCCGGCGCCCGAGTCGGGCTCCGCACTCGACCCGCTCCTCGACCAGCTGTTCGACGACCTGATTCCGCGCTCCTTCACCACGGCGGGCCCGGGCTACCTCGCGTACATCCCGGGCGGCGGCGTGTATCCTGCCGCGCTCGCCGACTTCATTGCCGACACGACCAACCGCTACACCGGCGTCTGGACGGCGGCCCCTGCCCTCGTGCAGCTCGAAGCCAACGCACTGGAGTGGCTGCGCGAGTGGATGGGATTCCCGCTCGGCACGGCGGGGCTCTTCACCACCGGCGGCTCCATGGCCGCGTTCAATGCCGTCGTCTGCGCGCGCGAGCGCGCGCTGGGCGCCGACATTCGCGCGGGCACGCTGTACACCTCGAACCAGGCGCATCACTGCATCGTCAAGATGGCCAAGCTGGCCGGCATCGCCGCCGACCGGGTGCGCATGATCCCGGTGGACGCCGACTACCGCATGGATGTGGCCGCGCTCGGCACGGCGGTCGCCGCCGATCGCGCCGCAGGGCTGACGCCGTTCTTCGTCAACTCCTCGGCCGGCACCACCAACACCGGCGCCGTGGACGATCTCCACGCCATCGCCGATCTGTGCACACGTGAGCAACTGTGGCATCACGTGGACGGAGCGTATGGGGCATTCTTCCATATGTGCCCCGAGCTGCGCCCGCTGCTCCGCGGCCTCTCGCGCGCCGACTCGCTGACGCTCGACCCGCACAAGGGGATGTTTCTCCCCTATGGCACGGGCGCCCTGCTGGTGCGTGATGGCAGCGCATTGCGCTCGGTGCACGCCAGCACGGCCGGCTACCTGCCACGGAACCAGGACGAGTTCTACGACCCGGCGCAGTACGGGCCCGAGCTGTCACGCGGCTTTCCCGGCCTGCGCGTCTGGATGAGCGTCAAGATGTTCGGCGCGGCGCGGTATCGCTCCGCGGTCGCCGAAAAGCGCTCGCTCGCGGTGTGGGCGGCCGAGCGCGTGGCGCAGATCCCGGGCGTCGTGCTGGACGCGCCGCCGCAGCTGTCGCTCTTTGCGTTCCACCTCGAGAGCCCCGCGCTCGCCACGCAGGCCGCGCGCAATGCGGCCACCGAACAGCTCGTGCGGCGCGTGACCGCACGCGGCAAGGTGATGCTCACCGGCTGCACCCTCGATGGCCGGTACCTCGCGCGCGTCTGCGTGCTCAGCTTCCGCACGCGAATGGCGCAGATGGAGACGTGTGTGCAGCACCTGGCGGAGGAAGCGGCGGATATCCTCGGGCAGGCCCCTGACTGATCGTCGCTACTCGTCCCCGGGCAACGCGTCGCCCCACACCTCGGCGAAGAACCGTTCCACATCGAGCGCCAGCTCGGCTCCGCTCACGGGGTCGGTCCACGTCAGGCGCTCACGCAGGATCTCGGGCCGCGCATCGGACGGGGTCCAGCGCTCGATGAGTCGCGCGTCGAGGTCAATGATCCAGTACTCGGGCACTCCCACCCGCTGATACAACAGCCGCTTGATCCCGCGGTCCCGCTTCGCCGTACTCGACGAGAGCACCTCCACGATCAGCACGGCACACGCTGGGTCGTCGAGGCGCGTCTTCGCGGTCCCTGCCGCACGCAGCACGAACAGGTCAGGCTCGACGACCACTGCTGGCTCGGGGCGAAGATCGGCGGTGGACGAGATGACGCGCCGGGCACGTCCCTGACCGGCAAGAGAGAGAACGATCTGCTCTCCCAGCACAGCCAACGCCACCACATGCACCACCCTCGGCGCCGGCGTCACCAGCAGTTCCCCGTCAATGCACTCGTACTTGCAGCCGTCCCCCTCCGGGAACTGCTCCAGGTCGGCTGGCAGCCAGTACGGCTCGGTCGTGGCAGGCATGCCCATACGGTACGCTCGGCGGCGGGGAGATTGCAACTCGGCATGGCGCAACCTGCGCGCGACGCCGCCAGGTAGCGTCACCAAATCGACCCGCGACCAAGCGAAGGACCGCGGGCTGCAGGCCCAGCCGTCGGATTGGCGCAAATGGCCGCCACGTTGGAAATTGAATTCGACGCAGGCCCTACGCGGTGCCATCAACCCCGGACATCCACATGCAGCACACATCAGTACGCTGGGCGCTTCGCAGGAGCGCGCTGGTCGTGGCCTTCGCATTCCCGTGCGCGCAGGCCACCGCGCAGCAGGCAGCCATCCCCACGCCGGAATCGGTGCTCGGCTTCACGGTCGGCGCTGACTTCAAGCTGGCGACCTACGACGAATCGATGCGCTACTTCCAGCGGCTCGCCGCAGCGAGCAACCGCATCAAGCTGCTCGATGTCGGCAAGACAAGCACGGGCCGCGCGTGGACACTGGCGATCATTTCGTCGCCCGCCAACCTGGCCAACCTCGATCGCCTGCGCGACATCGCGCAAAGGCTGGCGCACCCCGCTGGGCTCACCGATGCGCAGGCACGCGCGCTGGCCCGGGAGGGCAAGGCGTTTGTGGACATCAGCGGCGGCCTGCACGCCTCCGAGATTGCCGGCTCGCAGCACACCATCCAGCTCGCCTACGACCTGCTGTCGCGCACCGACGACAAGACGCGCGCGATGCTCGACAACACCGTGCTGCTGCTCTGGCCGTCAATCAACCCCGATGGCCAGAACATCGTGGTCAACTGGTACCGGCAGAACGTCGGCACGCCCTACGAGGTGTCGCCGCTGAACGAGCTGTACCAGAAGTACATCGGCCACGACAACAACCGCGACGCCTACATGCTGAACGTCGTGGAGTCGCGCGTGGTGG
>CAYHCW010000370.1:0-3612 GCA_964355025.1 uncultured Gemmatimonas sp.
GATCGCCGGCGACCATGAAGTCGTAGGTGATGGAGCCGCGCTGGATGTGGCTCTCGGGACCCCACGGACCATCGGGAAAGGTCTTTCCCTTCTTGAATCCATCCTCAGCGGGGTCCGAATAGATGAGCAGCGCCTTGAGGCCGCGCTTCTCGGCGGTAAGCGCCTTGAAGCCGCGATAGCTGTACGGCACCGAGTAGCGGACCAGGGCGATCTTCCCCTTGAGGTCGACGCCCTGCGCTTCGAGCCAGTCGTAGTCGGACGGATTGCCGCTCGACGCATACACGAGTTCGCCGGTGACGTCGCCGCTCGCACTCATGCCCAGGTAGGTGATGCCCGGGTCCTTTGCCGAATGCGGATCCTGCGCGTATGCGTCCTCGCGCAGCGTCGCCTCGTACACGGTGGGCGCGGTCATCGTCACCTTCACTTCGCGCGGCCACGGCAGCAGCACGTCGTAGCGGTGCAGCTGCACGCGGTCGAGCCCCCAGGCACGGTATCGGTCGGCGATGTAGTCGGCGAGTTCCTTGTTGCGTACGGAGCCCGCGGGATGCGGTTCGTCGGTGAGCACCTTGAAAAACGCGCCGGTGGAGTCGCGGCTCAGGCTGCGCGCGAGTTCTGCTTCGAGCGCGCGTTCACGACGGGCCGCCGCCGCCGAGAATCCGCGCATCGAGTCGGTGACGGCGCGGCGTGGCGTCGCCTGGGCCGTGAGTCGCGCGGAGGCCAGCGTAGCGACGGTGGCGAGCGCGAGCGCGGCACTCACGAAGTTGCGCGTGCGGGGGCGGTGCATACGAGGGCTCCATCGAGGGCAGGCACTGCACGGCGGGCAGGCGTCGTCGAGGTCGTCGATATTACGGCCGCGCGCGTCGCGTCGTATTCTGGTGTGCGTCGAGCCCCGGCGCGAGCGCAGAACGGCACTATTCTCGGACTCCCATGACCCACGCCGCCACCTGGCTGGCCATCACCCTGTTGCAGGTGGGCGTCCCCGGCACCTCGGGCACTCCCGGCGCCCCCAGCGCCCCCGGCGACAGCGTCTGGCGGCGCGACAACGATGTGGCGGTGCCGATGCGCGATGGCGTGGTGCTGCGCGCCGATGTGCTGCGCCCGCCGGGCGAGGGGAGATTCGCGGTGCTGGTGTACCGCACGCCGTACGGCAAGCGCGACGCGATTGCGGAGTACACGACCTTTCGGCGCGCCGTCGAACGCGGCTACGCCGTGGTCGTGCAGGACGTGCGCGGGCGGTACGCATCGGACGGAACCTTCGACGCCTATCGCCAGGAAGGCGCCGACGGGTACGACACCATTGAATGGGCGGCCGCACAGTCCTGGTCGGACGGGCGCGTGGGGACCTTTGGTTTGTCGTACCCCGGCGCGGTGCAGTGGCTCGCCGCGATGGAGCGACCGCCACACCTCAAGGCAATGGTGCCGGCGATGACGTTCGCCACGCCGCGTCAGTTCTTCTACTCCGGCGGCGCGTGGGACCTGAGCTGGGCAAGCTGGGTGTGGCTCAACATCGCCCCCGACCTGCGCCGCCGGCTCAATGCGCCGGGCCCGAAGACCGAAGACGAGGCGCGCGCCTCGTGGACGCGCGACCACACGCGCGTCGTTGCGCAGTTGCCGCTGCTCGATCTCCCTGATTTCCAGGGCATCGCGCCGTGGTTCTATGAGTGGATGCGCCGCGAACCCGGCGACCCGTGGTGGAGCTGGGCCGAGCTTGCCGGCAAGTACGATCGCGTGGATGCCGCGGTGCTCAACTTGTCTGGCTGGCACGACGAGGCCTATGGCCCCGACGGCGCCACGGCCAATCATCAGGGGCTCGTGGCCGCCGGCAAGCGCAGCGCGCTGCTCATTGGGCCGTGGGTGCACGGCGTAGCCGCCACGGCCCGGACGAAAAGCGGCCAGCGCGAGTTTGGCGCCGGTGCGGCCATCGATTACGACGAGACGGTGCTGCGCTGGATGGACCGCTGGGTGCGCGGCACGGACAACGGCGTCGATCGCGAACCGGCGGTACGCGCGTTCGTGATGGGAGCGAATGCGTGGCGCACGGCAGCCTCGTGGCCCATGCCCGGGCTGCGCGCCGACACGCTGTACCTCGCGCCCTCGCGCCGCCTGTCGCGTTCGGCGCCCACGCGCGATTCATCGGCCAGCAGCTTTGTCTCAGACCCCGCGCATCCGGTGCGTGACCCATACGACGCGGCCTACGGCGCCCACGACTTTCGCGCACTGGCCGGTCGCGCCGACGTGCTGACGTTCGACACCGCGCCGCTTACGCGGGACGTCGAGGTGATCGGGGCGATGCGTGCCGAGATCCATCTGCAGACCGACGCGCCCGACGTGGACGTCTACGTGAAGGTGCTCGACGTCGCGCCCGACGGCACGGCGTTCAACCTGATGTCCCCCGGACTCGAGGTCGTTCGGGCGTCGTATCGCGACCAGGACAGGGGCCGGCAACTGCTCGAGCCGGGGCGCGTGTATGCGCTGACGCTGGGCGACCTGTATACCGCCAACCGGTTTCTCGCCGGGCATCGCATTCGCGTGCAGGTGATGGGAGCGTTCCAGCCGCACTTTTCGCTGAACCTGCAGACTGGGGAGTCCGAACGCACCTCGTCGGCCGTGCGCGACGCGCATATTGTCATTCGGCACGACCGGGCCCATCCTTCGCGACTCGTGCTGCCGGTTGCACCCTGATGCGTGGAGTGACAATGTCGATGATGCGCCGCACCCTGCTTGCCTTCCTCGCCCTTGCCGGCGTGCTGTCCACCGCCGGTGCACAGGCGGCCCCGGCTGGTGAAAAGCTGGTATTCGTCGTGCGGCACGCCGAGAAGGCGAGCGCCACCGACCCCGATCCGTCGCTGAGCGACGCGGGCAAGGAACGCGCCGTCGCGCTGGCCGCTGCACTGCGCGATGCGCGCGTGTCGGACATCCTCGTGACGGCGCGCAAGCGCACCGGCGAGACGGCCGCTCCGCTCGCGTCCGCGCTCGAGCTCACGATGCACGTGGTGCCGTTTGGCGCCTCGACCCCGGAGCACGTGGCCGGAGTGGCCGCCGCCGTGCGCGCCGCCAAGGGCGCCGCCGTGCTCGTGGTCGGGCACAGCAACACGGTGCCGGCCATCATCGCTGCGCTCGGTGGCCCCAGGATGCCCGACCTCTGCGACGCCGCGTACGCCAACCTTTATATGGTGCGGCTTCCGGCGACCGGCGCGCCGACGCTGGTGCGCGCGCTGTTCGGCGCGGCCGACCACGCCGAGGCCGCGTCGTGCCCCGGCATGACGGTGCGCTGATGCCGCTGAAAAACCTGTTCGACAACAACCGGCGCTGGGCCGGGCGGATTGCCGCCGAGGACCCGGCGTTCTTCAATGAACTCGTCGAGCAGCAGACGCCCGAGTACCTGTGGATCGGGTGTTCCGACAGCAGGGTGCCGGCCAACGAGATCGTCAGCCTGAAGCCGGGCGAGTTGTTCGTGCACCGCAACGTGGCCAACGTGGTGGTGCACACCGACCTCAACTGCCTGTCAGTGCTGCAGTACGCGGTGGACGTGCTGAAGGTGCGGCACGTCATCGTGTGCGGGCACTATGGCTGCGGCGGCGTGAAGGCGGCGCTCGACGACGCGCGGCTCGG
>CAYHCW010000371.1:0-3577 GCA_964355025.1 uncultured Gemmatimonas sp.
TGTCGCCGATGCTCGACGCCGACAAGCTGCAGGGCGCCCTGCTGATGTATCACTCCATCGAAGACCAGAACGTCGGCACCGATCCCATCAGCTCCGTCCGCATGATGCAGGCGCTGCGGGCCAACGGAAAGACGGCGTCGCTCTATATGTATCCGTACGAGGACCACGGCCCGGCGACCAAGGAGACGGTGCTCGACCAGTGGGGCCGCTGGACGGCGTGGCTCGACCTGTACGTGAAGAACGACGGCATGCCGAAGAAGAAGCCGGCCACGCCGGCGGTGCAGCCGTAAAGGCAGATGCTAGGTGGTAGGTGCTAGGAGCTAGAAGGGGCGCGACCACCTGGGCCGCGCCCTTCTAGCATCTAGCACCTAGCACCTAGCATCTACCTCACCGCAAACGTCACCGACGCCCACTTGGATTCGTAGTTCACCGTGCCGTCCGTCACCGGCTGCATGTGCACGAACTTCACGTACCAGGTGCCCGCCGCGGTGAGCGTCACGCGCACCACGCCCTGCGCATCGCACCGCGTGCTCAGCATCGGCAGGCGCGATGCGTCGGGACGGCGCCCGCCGATCATCACCAGCTGGTTGGCCGCCGGCTTGCCGTCCACCAGGCACCGGAATGCGAGCACGGAGCCGCGTTTGGCGTCGTACGGGTTGGTCGTCGGCACGAGCTCCGCCGGATAGCCGAGCTCCTTCTGCCACGTGTCGGTGCGCGCGTCGCCCACTTGGAAGATGCCCTTCACGTGCTTGTGGTACCGTTCGCGCGCCTTCGCCCCGAGTGACCCATTGGCCTTGCGCAGTGCGAGGATATCGGGAATTCCGTCGTCGGCGAGGTACGTGTTGAACTCCTCGGCGGTCATGTCCAGCTCATTCGGCGCGGTGGACAGTCCCACCACGTACGTGCCGGCCGTCGCCGGCGTGTACGACAGGAAGCTCGTGTCGCCGTGCGTGTCCCACGACGCGCTGTCCTTCTTCTGGCGGCCGGCCGGCCCGCTGACGCTCAGGTCGAGTACGCGTGCCCACGCAATGGAATTGGCGCTGCTCGAAAATGTGCCATTGAGCAGCGGAATTTTCATCGCCGTCCCCGGTGTCACGAAATAGTCCCGGAGGCGAAAGAACATGTCGTGCGCGCTCAGCAGGGACGCCGAGAGGAGAAGCAACGCGAGGGCGAGGGCTGCGGACCGATAATGACGCATTGGAATGGGGTTGAAGGCAGAGCGAACATAGCTCCAGCCCCCCTCCCCCCGCACCTGCACCCCGCACCCCGAACCCCTCACCCAACTGACCCAGCCCTACCGATTCACCATCAGCTGCTGCAGCACCACCGTGCGCAGGTCAGTGAAGCTGCGCGTCGAAGCCCGCGCCATCGAGATGAACACCTTCTGCGCCCGCTCTCGCTCGCCCGTGCGCAACAGCGCCAGCACCCCGGCGTCGCGCAGCAAGTCCACGCCCAGCCACGTGCGTCCCGCCACGCGTGCCTCGAGCTGCGGCGTGACCTCGGCGGCCACGCCCGGCCAGTCGTACGTGCCCGCCGCACGCAGGAACCGCCACGCCGAGCGCGCGGCCCCGGGCGCGCGCCAGCGATCCATGTACTGGTCGACGTCGTGATAGTATGCCGAATCCACCACGCCGCTCACGCCCGCGTGGATGTCGCGTTCCACGTCGAGCACGCTCTTGAACCAGACAAACCAGTCGGGCGGCGCGTGCGGCGCGCCAAGCACGTCGCGCAACGTCTGCTCACGGACGAGTGCCTGCCGGTATTCGCGGTCACTGTCAATGGAGTCGGTGGCCGGCGCCGGTTCGTGCGCGCGAAGCCGCGCCCCGCGGGCGCGCAACTTCGTGCGCGGCAGGCGCAGCCCTTCGCGCGTCTCCGTGCCAAAGCCAATGCGCCGTTCGTCGATGGCCGCCAGCAGGTCGAAGCGATCCTCGGTGACCTCCATGAAGCCGCTGGCCGCGAGCTTCCGGAAGCGCGTCCGTTCGGCGCCGAGGTCGAGCACCGGGTGATAGTCCGAGTTCACCGCGCCCTCGCTGCGCACGGCCGGCAGGAATGCCGCGCGCGAACCGAGCAGCGCGCCCTCCAGCGCCTCCGGCGTGATGGGACGGAACCGGCGCAGGTCGGCCGCGATGAGCGGATACCGCAGCACCGACCAGTCGGGTGCGGGAAGCACCGAGTCGTTGGACGCGACGATGAGCAGGTCGATGTCCATGGTGAGGTAGATGCGGTACGCCGGGAAGTTGCGGTGTACGGCACGCACGACGGTGAGCAGCAGGGCGTCGTCGATCTCGTACAGGTGCAGCCACTGCCCAAAGACGCCGTGCGGCGCCAGGTACTGGCGCACGCGGTGGTAGAACTCGTCGGTGAACAACCCGCTCACGCCGCTGACCCACGGGTTCGACGGCTCCGACAGGATGACGTCGTACTGCCGGCGCGCCGACGCAAACACCGACCGCGCGTCGTCGTACACGAAGTGGGAGCGCGGGTCATCAAAGACGCGGCGGTTCACCGGGTAGAACTCGCGCGAGCCGCGCACCATCTGCGGCTCGATGTCTATGGTCGTGAGCCGCTGCAGCAACGGGCTTCCCAGCAGGAAGTGCGACGACATGCCCGAGCCCTGCCCAATCACCGCCGCCTCGCGCGCCCGGGGCACGTGGGCGAGCGTGATCATCGGCAGCAGGATCTGCGTGCTCTCGTCGCCGTCCACCGGCCGCTCGCCCAGTGCCGCGGAGTCGAACCAGATGGGTGACACCGACGCGTCGGGCTTGCCGTTGGTGGCGAGCGAATACTCCTTCTTCCCCGGCGTCTTGCGCACGCTCACCGTCGCCGTGCGTCCGTCCTTGTAGAAGACCACGTTGCGGACATCTCGCTCGATGCGCGCATAGCGAAAGACGCCGCTGGTCAGCATCTCGCGCGTGAATGGGGCAAAGAGCGCGGCGCCGAACGCGGCAATCACGCCGGCAACGGCCAGCACCCGGGCGACGTGGCGCGCCGGGGCCGATGCCGCGCCCGAGCGCCACATCAGCCAGACGCCGAGCGCCATGTCGATCGCGGCGCCGCTCACCAGCATGGCCTTGAGGCCGATGAGCGGCATCAGCACCAGCGCGGCGAGTGCGGCGCCCACGATGGAGCCAAAGGTATTGATGCTGTACACCTCGCCGATGGCGCGCTCGCCGGCGCCGCCGGCCAGCAGGATGCGCGTGATGAGGGGCAGGGTGATGCCCGCGCAGAAGGTCGCCGGCAGCATCACTGCCAGGCAGATGGCGTATCGCGCCACGGAGAACAGCCGATACCCCTCGTCCGTGCGGGCCAGCGCCTGCAGCAGCATCGCCATCCACTCAAAGCTCCACACGTACACCGACAGCGTGACGATGGCGAGCGCGCCCATGACCCACTGCGTGATGGCCAGCGCGCGCATCGGGTCGCGAAACGTGTCGGCGCGTGTGCGCACCCAGAATGCGCCCAGCGCGATGCCGAGGATGAAGGCCGACAGCATGAGTTCGAACGAGTGCGTGGCGCTGCCCAGCACCAGCGAGAGCATGCGCACCCAGCTGATCTCGTAGATGAACGACGACACCGC
>CAYHCW010000372.1:0-3574 GCA_964355025.1 uncultured Gemmatimonas sp.
GCTGGCCAGCAGGTGGTCGCCGGGCCGCAGCAGCGCCAGCAGGCCGCACGCCGTGGCCCCCATGCCGCTCGACAGCATCAGCGCCGCCTCGGCGCCCTCGAGGAGGGCGATGCGCTTCTGGATGCGGTCGGCGTTGGGCGTGTTGCCGTAGCGCGTGTACATCAGGTTGTCGTCGCCGCCGGGTTCCTGCACGTAGTTCACGGACTGCACGAGCGGCGGCACCACCGGATCGCCGGCGGCGTGCGGCCCTTCGCCGCCATGGATGGCGAGCGTCGAGAGCGCGTGGGGGCGTGCGAGCTTCCGGGAAGTCGCCATGAGTCAGACCGGATGGGGATTCAACAGGGGACGCTGCGCATCGTCCACACGGACGAGCCGGACGATTTCAGTAGGTGCGAGGCCGGCGATGTCGCGTACCACCACGCCGCCGCGCGGCAGGGTGTCGTCAATGGTGACCGGCGCCAGGTCATGCCGGCGCGGTCCGTAGATCCATACGAGGTCGCCGTCGCCGATGCCGCGCATGCGCGCGTCGTCGGAGCGCAGCCGGATGGCCGGCCCCCGCTCGGCCTCGCCACGACGCGAGCCGACGTAGCCCACCACCTGCAGCGGCGGATTGGTGCCGACCATCACTGCACCGTGTCGGCCGCCACGAGCGCCAGGTACCCCCCGCTGCCACGGCGCACCAGCCGCCGGCGCGAGAGGGTATCGAGCACGTCGGCCACGAAGTCCTCGCCAAAGCCGAACGCGTCGGCCAGTTCGGCCGGCACGGCGCACCCGAGCGAGCGCACCATTTCCCAGGCGCGACGCTCGGCCGTGCTGACGGCGCCGATGAGCTGCGGATTGCCATCCTCGCAGACGCACACGAGGGCGAGTCCGTGATTCGTGAGCACCGACTCGACCAGTTCGAGGTGGTCTTCGCCAATGCCGCGGAAGACGACGAAGCCGCCGCGCGTCGGGTCCTCGTTCTCGAGGAGCACGAGCAGCTTGGCCACCACCTCGTCGGCGCACGAGTAGTCCATCATGCCGATGCTCGAGAAGTCGAGCGACGTGATGCCGCCCTCGCGCACGGCGGCAAGCTCACGCTCGATCTGATGGCGCACCGCCATCCCGGTGGGGCGGGTGAGGAGGTTGCCGTAGGTCTGGTTCACGGCGCTGCGAAGCACCGAGCAGACATCGATGGTGTGTCGGACCATGTTCACCGCTCGACCTTCTCTGGAATCATGATGAGCAGCTGCGTGCCCGGCATCGGAGCCAGCCGGTCACGTCGTGCGACGTCGTCGTCCCACCCGGGCACCTCGGTTACGCGCGCCGTGCCGCTGCGCACCATGAGCTTGCCTTCCCACTTGCGCAGGTAGCCGCGGATGCCCTTGAAGCCCTGGCCGCGCCCCGGATCGGGAAAGCGGCTCGTGCCCTGAATGACCGCCGTCTCGAGGGCCTGGCCGTCGTCCCACCGATCGGTCAGCGGGCGGCGGTTGCCGCTCTCGAGTGACTGGCGAATGCCGACGCCCGCGTCGCAGACGGCGATCTGCACGACGTGGCGCCCCATACGCTTGCGGTAGTTGTAGTTCTGCACGGCCACCCAGCCGCCGCGGCCCGCGTGCTCCACGATGTTCTGGCACGCCTCCGACAGCGACATCGCGAAGCCCATCACCGCCCTCGACTCGAGGTGCAGGTTGTTCGTGATGATGGCGGCGGCCTTCTTCTCGATGCGCTCGACCACCGTGTGCACGTCGTCGCTGCGCGAGACGGGCGTCACCTCGAGCAGGGTGCCCGACTCGCCGACGGGGCGCGCGGGGGGCACGTTGCCGTGCAGCTCGAAGAGTTCGTCCGCATACTTGAAGAAGTTGGCGCGCGACCAGTACGAGGCCGTGTCGTCCTTTTCCGGCGTGCGAAAGATCGGCTTTTCTGCCCGCGTCTGCGCCAGGGCCAGCAGCGCGGTCAGGCCATAGGGCGACGACCACGTGGTATGGCGCGCGTCGATCAGGATCTTCTCGTCAGGTGGCAGCAGCGCCAGCTGTTCGAGGACCTGCTCGAAGGTCTGGTCGTCGAGTGACGGCGGAACAGTGATGACGGCAGTCACGAGGGACTCAGTTCTCCACGGAGAAAGTGCGCGAGCCCGGTGGCTCCGCGGTGCTCGACGTTCCGGGCGGCGGCATCGAGGGCCGCACGCAACGCATCCGTGATTATATCACCCGCGAGCATCCGCGAGTAATAGGTTGCGCCGAACACGTCGCCGCACCCCGTGGGATCCCCCTTGACGTGGACCTGCCCGGCACTCGGCGCCAGCAACGCCGTCCGCAGCGCCCCGCTTGACAGCGCGAGTGGGGATGCTCCGGGAACCAGGTCGGCGAGCCGGGCGAAGGAGGGCTGCGCAAAGTAGACGGCCCCGCGCGCGCCCAGCGTGACGACGAGGGACTGCACCCCGCTGGCGAGGGCCGTGGCCGCGAGCGCGAAGCCGTCGGGCGCCATCATCGAGAGTTCGTCCTCGTTCACCTGCACGAGGTCGAAACAGCGGCACCAGTCTTCCACGTGGAGGAGCGGCTGCGGGGTGCGGAGTCCGGAGGGCTGGACGGCCAGCACGAGCGAATGCAGGTCGCAGTAGATCGGCCCGCGAAAATGCTGGCGCAGCAGCGTCGCCGTCTCGAGGTCGAGCTCGAACCCGGAGATGAGGTTGACGTACAGCGCGTCGAGGCCGGCCAGCAACGGCTGCAGCCCAATCCACGTCCAGCCGGGCACGCCGCCGGTGAGCACCTCGCTGCGGCGCTCGGCATCGGTGTAGTGCAGTTCGACGCGGTTGTTGGGCCAGGGCACCGACACCGCCGCCGCGTCGGGCGCGAGGCGGCGCAGCGACGACAGGAACTCGCGGGCCTGGCGCGACAGGTCGTCGCCCACCTTCACGATCGGCACGATCTCCCAGTCGTCGGGGAGCGCGGCGTCAAAGCCGGCGAGCGCGTACGTGATGCCCCCCCACTCCTGCACGGGCGCCGTGCGCACGTCGCGCCCGTAGATGACGTCCCAGACGAAAGTGCCGAGGACGCCGACCCGGCGCTTGCTCACTCCACCGGATGGTCGGCGAGGAACGCCGCCACCGCGCCGACCATCCCGGCACTGCCGCCCAGCGCGCCGGGGACGATGCGGCAGGCATCGACGGCCGGCTTGAAGGCACGCCGACTCACCTCGGCGCGCAGTGGCACGAACAGCGAATCTCCCGCCTGCGCCACGCCCCCGGCGAGCACCACCACGTCGGGATTGAAGACGTTCAGCATGTTGGCAACGCCGACGCCGAGAATGCGCGCCGTCTCCCTGACCACGTCGCCGGCCACGGTGTCGCCGTTCTTCGACGCCAGATAGACCGTGGCCGCGGTCAGGGTGCCGAGGTCTCCGCCGCACAGCTCGCCCAGCGATGACGGCTCGCCGCCCGCCAGTGCCTCGCGGGCGCGCTCGGCGATGGCCGGACCCGAGGCGTATGCCTCGAGACATCCGTAGTTGCCGCACTTGCAGCGGCGCCCCGCGCTTTCAATTGTCATGTGGCCAATCTCGCCGGCCACGTCGCTGGCCCCGTGGTACAGCTTGCCGT
>CAYHCW010000373.1:0-3569 GCA_964355025.1 uncultured Gemmatimonas sp.
TGGTGCGGGGGGATGAGTGGAGTGCGGAGGAGGGGTGGGGGGGCAGGCCGAACGCGTCCTCCTCGCCGACCTCATTACCGCCCCGTTCGTCACCACCCCACCTCCACTCGCCCCTCCGCACCAAGCCCCCGCACCCCGCACTCCACCCTGCACCCCCCCGCGACTTGACCTTCCTCACCGACATTCACCACCGCGCCTCCGAGTCCCTTCGCCGCCTCGCGTTTGCCGAGTCGGCCGACGCGCGCGTGCTTGAGGCCGCGCGGCGGCTGCGGCGCGAGGGGGTGGCCGCGCCGGTGCTGGTGCTCGACCCGGCGAACCCGGCGTCGCACGAGGCGGCGCGCGCGACCGGTTGCGAATGCGTGGATCCCGAGCGCGACCCGCACGGCGAGCGGCTGGTGGAGGCGCTGATCCTGGCGCGCGCCCACAAGGGACTTTCGCTCGAAGGGGCGCAGCGACTCTCGCGCGACCCGCTGGTCTTTGCGACGTGGCTGCTGCACGAGCGCGCCGCGCACGGCTGCGTGGCGGGCGCGGTGCGCACCACCGCCGATGTCGTGCGGTACGCGCTCTGGCTCATCGGACCGGCCGACGGCGTGCAGACGATCTCGAGCAGCTTCTACATGGTGCTCGCGGCGGGCGAAGACGCCGGCGGCGCCGGCGGCGCCGGGGAGCAGGTGCTGACCTTCACGGACTGCGCGGTGGTGCCGGAGCCAACGGCCGCCCAACTGGCCGACATCGCCATCTCGGCCGCCGAGGCGCGGCGGCGCATCGTCGGCGACGAGCCGTGCGTGGCGCTGTTGTCCTTCAGCACCAAGGGGAGCGCCGAGTCGGCGTCGGTGACGCGGGTGCGCGACGCGCTCGCGCTCATCAGGGAGCGCGCGCCGGCGCTGCGGGTGGATGGCGAGCTGCAGGGGGATGCGGCGCTGGTGGCGGCCGTGGCCGCGCGCAAGGCGCCGGACAGCCCCGTGGCCGGGGCCGCCAACGTGCTGGTCTTCCCCAGCCTCGATGCCGGCAACATCTCGTACAAGCTGGTGGAGCGCCTGGCGGGGGCCCAGGCCATCGGGCCGATCCTGCAGGGATTGGCACTTCCGGTGTCTGATCTCTCGCGCAGCGCGAGCGCAGGCGCCATTTTCAACGTGGCGGCAATCACCGCCCTGCAGTCGCACGTGAACGCCGGCGCTCCCGCGCGCTGAGGGACCACACTCTTGAGGATGCAACCGACATGAGCTTCACCGTCAAGAAGCAGGCTGACGTCACGATCCTCGAAGTCGAAGGCACATTGATTGTCGGCAATCGCCAGGAGCTGAAGCAGAAGGTGCTGGAGGAGCTCGAGGCGGGCACGCGCAAGGTGCTGGTGGATTTCGAGAAGACGACGTACATCGACAGCTCCGGCCTGGGCGTGCTGGTGTCGCTGGCCAAGAAGATCCGCGAACTGGGCGGCGACCTGCGCCTGGCCAACCTGAACGACGACCTGCAGACGCTGTTCGAGCTGACCAAGCTCGACACGCTGTTCCAGATCTCGGAAAGCCGCGACCGCGCCCTCGAGAGCTTCTGAGTGGGGCAGACGGCACTGCCGCTCGAACTCGAGATTCCCAGCGACATCGGGTGCATCGAGGATGCCGTCGCGCAGGTGATCCGCCGCTGTGAGCAGACGGCGTTCTCGCGGCACCAGCTGACGTTTCACGTGCCGGTGGCGCTCACCGAGGCGCTGTCCAACGCGATCCTGCGCGGGAACCGCGAGGACGCCACCAAGTCGGTGCGCGTGCGCCTCGTGGTCGATGCGCACCTGCTCGTGCTCGAGATCGAGGACGACGGCACGGGGTTCGACCTCGAGGCGTGCACCGCGGATCCGACCACGCCCGACAACCTCGGGCGCGAAGACGGTCGCGGCCTCTTCCTGATGCGGCGCCTGATGGACCGCGTCGAGCAATTTCGCGCGCGCGGCAACGTGGTGCGCCTGACCCTTCGCCACCGGTCGAGCGACGGCCGCGCCGCATGAGCGCCTCCGCGTGAGTGACCTCGACGCCGTCCTGGCCGCCTATCGCGAGGCCACCGGATGCCCGGCGTCGGTCTGGGCGCAGGCGGCGGCGCACGAGCCGCTGCAGCTCGAGAGCGGCGATCCGGGCGAGTGCGATGCGCCGCCGCCGGACCTGCGGCCGGATGACGGGGCGCAGGAACGCGAGACGGCGCGCGGCCTGCAGATTGTGGCGCGCGTACCCGGTCCTCGGGCGGTCTGGCTGTCGGTCGGACCCAGTGCCGACGGTGCGGCCGCTCGCCTGGGCGCGCGCCTGCTGCTGCCGATCACGGCGCAGGTGCTGCGGTCGCAGCTCGAGGTCAGCCACGCGGCGCAGGACCTCGCCGAGCGCTACGAGGAGATCAACCTCCTGTATTCGATTGGCGAGATTCTCGGGCGCACGGTGCTGCTGGAGGACGCGGCGTCGACGATCCTCACCGAGATCTCGGAGACGGTGGGGGCGCGGCGCGGCGCGATCTATGTGCTCGATCGCACGGTGGGGCTGCTGCGTCCGGTGGCGGTGCTCGGTGCGGCGGGGCCGGTCACCGACATCGCCGTGGATGACTTGACGGCGGTGACCGCGCGTGTCTTCCGCACGCAGCACGCGCTGCTGGTGGCCGACGGCGCGATGCAGGCGGACGTCGAGGCGCCAATTCGCCGCGGTGCGATGCTCAGCGTGCCGATCATGTGGGCGACGCCCAAGGGCGGAGTGCCGCTGGGCGTGGTGAACCTGTCGGGGCGCCGCGGGGGCCAGCCGTTCACGGCCAGCGACCAGAAGCTCGTTTCGGCCATCGCCACGCAGGTGGGCACGACCATCCAGAACACGCGGCTGGTGCGCGCGTCGCTGGAACAGGAACGAATGACGCACGAGATGCTGCTGGCGCACGACCTGCAGATGAAGCTGCTGCCGCCCGCGGATGCGCTGCTGCCCGATGCGACGTGCGCCGCGCGCGTGGCGCCGGCGGAGAGCGTGGGCGGCGACTTCTACAACCTGTTCCGGCTGGGACCGGGGCAGGTGGGCGTGATGATCGGCGACGTCTCGAGCCACGGCTATCGCGCGGCGCTCATCATGGCGCTGGTGATGAGCGCGACGGCCATTCATGCGCGCGGTTCGGCCGACCCCGCGGCCACGGTGGGCGCGCTGCTTGCGTCGCTGGCCGACGAACTGCGCGAGACCGAGATGTTCCTCACCGTGTGCTACGCGGTGGTTGACAGCACCGCAGGGACCATCACGTGGTGCAACGCGGGCCACCCGCACGCGTTCGTGGTGCGCGGCGACGGCTCGGCGATGCGGCTGGACGCCACCGACCCGCCGCTCGGGCTCGTGGACGACGCGCCGCACGCGACGTCGCGCGCGTGGCACGCCGATGACCTGCTCGTGCTGTTCACCGACGGCATCAGCGACGCGCGCGACTCGGCCAAAAAGCGGCTGGGTGAAGCGCCGGTGCTGGAGGTGGTGAAGGCTCGGCGCGCCGACGCGCCGTGGCGCATTGTCGACGGCGTCTTTGCGCTGGTCGAGGGGCATATGGGCGCGGTGCCGCCGCGGGACGACCAGGCG
>CAYHCW010000374.1:0-3536 GCA_964355025.1 uncultured Gemmatimonas sp.
ACCGTGATCTCGAGCATCTCGCCGGCCATCGCCTTCTTGAGGCCATAGATGCGGGCAATGCCGTCCTTCACCTCCAGCACCGTCCCGATTTCCTCGACGTCCAGCGTGTTCAGGTCGGCGGCTTCGATCTCGCGAAGCAGGATGTCCTTGATCTCACCGGGGCGCAGCGATGTGGCAGACATAGTCCAAGGGTGCGGGGTGCGGAGTGCGGGGGCTTGGTACGGAGGAACGGGTTGCTGAGCCCGTATCTCGGGGACCGCGAGCCGTTCGGGTATAGCCTAAGAAAATTGCCACAAGAGAGCCCGGACTTCAAGGTGCCTTCAGCGTCAAAAAAAGCTCCGGCGGCGGCGAACTTGGCGCTCGTCCAAGGGCTGGTGGCACCTCGTCGGGCCGACCAAGTTCCACTGAGTCCAATGCGCACCGTCCTCTTCTACCTGGCGACCGCGATGGCGTTGCCTGTGCATGCGCAGGGGACGCTCACCGGCCACGTGCGCGACCCCGCCGGATTTGGCGTCGCCAGCGCCGAGGTGCGGATCGCCGGCGGTTCCACCGCCGTGTTTACCGACGGGCGCGGCGCGTTCCGCATTCTGGGCGTTCCGGCCGGCGTGGTGAAGGTGTCGGCACGGCGCATCGGCTTCCGGCCAGGCTCGAACGACGTCACCGTCGGCGACGCGCTGACGGTGGACGTGACCGTCGTCCTCGACTTCACGCCCTTGCAGCTCGAGATGGTGCGGATCACCGCGCGTCGCGAACCGTATGATGCGCGGCTCGCCGGGTTCAACCTGCGAAGCCAGAAGCACGTGGGCACGTTCATCACGCGGGAACGCATCGAGGCGTCGGCCTCGGCCACCTTCAGCGATCTCCTGCGCAATGTGCCGGGCGTGCGCGTGGGGGCGACGCCCAGCATCCGGAACGCGGTGCGCTTTCGGGGAGCCAACTGCGCCCCGCTCGTCTTCATCGACGGATTCGCCGCGACGGCGGGTGAGTTCGACGTCGACAACATCGACCCGGCCAGCGTCGAAGGGGTGGAGATCTACATGGGGATGCTGACGGTCCCCGCGGAGTTCATGGCGCCGCGCGGGCAGGAGCGCTGCGGCGTCATCGCCGTCTGGTCACGACCGTTCCGCCCAAAGCCACGGCCCGAGACGGCAGCCTCGCGCGCCAAGCTCCAGCAGATGGTGGAGTCGGCTGCCGTGTACACCGCAGACGAGGTGGACAGCCCGGCCCGGATCGACCAGTCCAGCTTCACTCCCGTGTATCCCGACTCGCTGTGGCGGGTGGGGGCCAGCGGGCGGACGATGGTCGAGTTCGTGGTCGACGCCATCGGCCGGATCGAGATGGATTACTTCAGTGTCGTGTCGGCATCGCACGTGGAGTTCGGCGAGTCGGTGCGGGAGGCGCTTTCACGCGCCCGCTTCGCTCCGGCAATGAAGGGCGGACGCCGCGTGCGGCAGATCGTGCAGCTTCCCACGCATTTCGAGCGCCCGAAACCATGAGCCGGGCCAGTCCGCGCCGGCCCTCGTGCCTTCGGCACGAGCCAACCTGACTTGGAGAGAGCACGTGGCAATGCAGACGAGAGGTCTCCTGATGGTGGCGGTGGCAGCGACAGCCGCCTGTGCGAGCGCGGGCGGAGGAGCGGCAGCGCGCGCCGCAGCGGAAGCGGAAGCGGGGGGGCGTGAACCTGGGCAGCCTACGGTCACCACGGCGCTCTCCTGGAAGGGCTCCTTCTCGACGGTCCTGCAGAGCACCGGAAGCGTGGGACCCGCAAACCGGGTGCGCGTGGACGGCTCCGTGACCGTCTCGCAGGCCGGGGTGGGAAACTCCAAGACCCGCGTGCGGCTCACGGCCAACTTTCCGACGATCAACGAGCAACTGCCGTGGGCCATTGCACCGGGCGCCTGCGGCAATGGCGCGATTGCCGTGGCCGCGGTCAGCAAGTTCGGCACCATCGACGTCGGCTCGGGCGGGCGCGGCACCGTCGACGTTGACCTCGCGATCACGCTCTCCCCCAGCGAGCAGTATCACGTGGAGATTTACCGATCGGGACAGGCGCTCTCCGACGTGCTCGCGTGCTCGACGCTCCGAAGGACGAAGTAGAGGCCAGCGAACCGCGACGGGTGAGGGCGGGCAACGGAGCATTCAGCAAAAAGTCGGGGGCGTGCCTTTCGGCACGCCCCCGACTTTCACTTCGTGACTCGAGCTACATCCGGCGTCTTGACTACTTGCCGCCCGGGTTGGCCGTTGCACCACCGAACGTGTAGATCGGCAGGCTCAGGGTCTCGAGTTCCTTGGCCGGCACCGGCAAATGACGCGGCGTGCCAACCTGCAGGTTGTCGATGCGACGACGCTCGTACAGTCCGTTGATCGTCGAGTACAACTCGATATCCTGCTCGTAGGCGTTGTACTGCAGCAACTTGGCGGCGCCATCAGCCGCCGTGGCCGGCGTCAGATGGCCGCGCGTCACGCGCGTCTTGTTGATCAACGTCGCCGCGCGCGCCAGGTCGCCGCCGGTGCGGCAGAGCGCCTCGGCGATGAGCAGGTCGTTCTCGGCCGCAAGCGTGAACGGCATCGGGCCCTCATCCACCGCGTTGTTCCAGCCCATGTACTGGTAGCGCCCGTAGAAGTACGGACTCTGCTTCCAGACGCCACGCGCCACCTGCCCAACCACATACCCCTCGTACGTGAAGTCCGCGCTGCCGGTGATGTAGTTGCCATCGTCGTCGTAGGCGGAGGTGGCCTGCAACCGGGCGTCGTGCACGGCCCCCGGTGCGACCTTGGTGCCGTCAAACTTCGCCGGCACGTTCGGCGACATCAGGTTGATGACCTGCACGTCCACCGGAACGCCCCAGATGGAGTTGATGGCCCCGGGGCCGTCCGCCCACCAGCTGACATAGCCGTCGCCGATGACGGAGAGGTCGAAGGGCGTGCCGCTGCTGATGCCCTTCTCGGCATAGCCCAGGATTCTCGTCCACGACAGCGCGTCCGTCTCGGCCTTGGTGCGGGCGGAGTAGGCGAGCGCGCGCGCCGCAAACGTGTTGGCGGTGCGGTTCAGCGTGGAGCCGGTGAACTTCACCTTGTCGAGCGGGAAGACTGAACTCGGGAACTCGTACGTCTTGCCATTCGACGCCGCGATCACCGCATCCCACTTGGTCAGGGCCGCCGCGATCACGTCCTGGTACTTCACCAGCACGGGCAACCCCTCGGAATTCTCATCGACCACGAACGCCTTGTCGAAGATGAGCCCGAGTTCGGTCAGCGCCGCGGCCTGCGTGAACATCGCCAGCGTCTTGTACTGGTCGGTCTCGGCGTCCGTCGCCAGCTTGACGCCCGCCTTGAACGCGCGCATCGCGTCGTTGGCGGCGCCGAGGGCGCCGTACTGGCCGTTCCACGGTGACTCCGCCACGCCCCGGTCGGAGCCGGCGGAACTGTTGCCGTACGGGATGCGCGGCTCTTCGTTGTTGAAGCGCATGCCGAAGTTGCCGTAGTTGGCCGTCGCGTGGTCGGCCGTCACGTCGAACATCAGGTACGGCTCGACG
>CAYHCW010000375.1:0-3520 GCA_964355025.1 uncultured Gemmatimonas sp.
GACAAGGGGTACAACGCCATGGGCATGGCGGTCGCCATGCCTCCTGATTTCCCGGACCTCACTTCACGAACGTAACCAACTACCATGCGACGTTTGTTCTTGCTTTCCGTTGTCGTGCTTGCAGGGTCGGCGTGCACGGCACCCGCCAGGGACACCACCGCCAAGACCGCTGCTCCGGCAGGTCCGCTGATTCCGCAGGACCAGATGCAGCGCCAGACGACGGTGGGAACCGGCTATGCCTTGCTCACGGCCATGATGGTCAACAAGGACGGTCGCTCCATCGTCGGGATGTATGCCCCCGACGCAGTCCTCGTCCTGCCTGACTCGACGGTCCACAATGCACCAGCGATCGCGGCACAGTGGGTGCAGCTCGCGCAAGCAAGGTCGATGGTGGACTTCCAGCGAACATCGCAGGGAATGTCGGTCATCGACGACTCGACGCTCGCCGACAGCGGATCGTACCTGATGGTCCTCAAGCGCACGCCCACGGACTCCGTGATGGAACGCGGCAGCTATCAGGCACTCTGGCGCGCCCGTACGAATCCGGGGGAGTGGATACTGCTCGAAGACCACATCAAGTCCGTCTCCGGCAAGAAGCAAGGCGCCCGGTAGCCATCGCGCAGGCAGGAACGACGAAGGGAGCGGCGACTGCCGCTCCCTTCATTCGTTTCATCGATCCCGGGCGCGTTCCATCATCAACACCGCACTGGCCCCGTCGTCGTACTCCCGCACACCAATCGTCGTGAACCCGAGCCGTTCGTGAAACCTCTCGGAGTCAGGGTTTGGCGGCCGCAGGTTGACCTCCAGCGTGACCCGCGGCCAGTTCCCGTCGCCGAACACGAAGAGCGCCTCATACAGCGCGCGCCCCACGCCCTGCCGCCGCGCCCGATCGACGACGACCACGCGGTCGAGATAGAGGAAGTGCTCGAACCGCGCCGCAAACCACTTGTAGTTGTCGCTCCAGTAGTCGAGGCCCGAAGGCAGGACGATGACAAAGCCCAGCAGGCCCTCGTCGTCATCGGCCACACGAAAGAAGTTCGCGTGACTCGAAAGCCACGCGAACTCTTCCACGGACAGCGCATTCACGTGCGGAACCGCGCTGTTATTCAGCGCCAGGATGGCCGCGTGGTCCCCGGCCACCACGTCCCGCACGCGCACTACGCTGTCACTTGGTCGTCTCACCCGCGTCGCTGCCAGCGTCGTCGTCAGCCGCCACCTTCGGCGCCTTCTTCTTGGGTGTCACCTCCGGAAGCCCCAGCTTCTTCAACTCGGCGTTGAAAGCCTTCAGCTCCTCGGCGTGCACCTTGTCCATCCGCTTCATCTGCGCGCCCAGCTTGCCGGTGAGTTCGTTGAACACCTGCATCGCCTGAACGGGCGGACGTCCCGGCGATGAGCCGGCCACACCGAGCAGCGCGGCGATCTTGTTGTTGAGCTTGATCGGATAGTTCAGTGGATCCTGCGAGCTCTGGTTCTTCACCTGGTAGATCTCCGCCTCCACCTCGGTCACCTTGCCGTTCAGCGCGTTTCCCTGAGCGCCGAGTTGCGGCGCCTGCTTCAGGCGATCCGTGACCTGCATCTTGACGTCCCGGGCGGTGATGACGGCTTCGTTGGCTTCACTCACCTGGTCGCGCACCTTGATGAGGAAGTCGAACTGTGCCACCAGATCAGCCAGAGGCACCTTCCACCGGGGGTCAGCCTTCACCACGAGGGTCTGCGCCTGTGTCTCCGCACCTGCAGTCAGTCGCACGGTATAGGAGCCGGGCAGCGCCAGCGGCCCGGTGAGGCTGCCCGCCCAGAAGATCATGCCGTCAAACCGCGTGGCATCGGGGTAGCGCAGGTTCCAGTTGAACTGGTTCAGTCCGGCCTTGTTGGGTACCCGGGGCGGGCGTGGCGCCGAACGCATCAGCGTCTCGAAGTCGCCCGCCGCCATCGCGGCGGCCACGTTGGGGCCGCCAACAGCGGAGTCGCTGTTGAACGACTTGATGAGGTTGCCCTTGGCATCCAGGAACTCGAGTGTGACCCGCGTGTTCGGGTCTTTCAGCTGGTAGTACACGACGGCGCCCGAGGGCGGGTTCTGCCCGCGCGGCGTCGCGCCGCCGTAGCCGCCGCCACCACCGCCAAATCCACCACCCCAATCGATGCGGTATGCGTCCGACGGCTTGTACAGGTGCGCCTTCTTCTCCGTCAGGGCGACCGTGAGTTGCCGCAGCGGCGAGATGTCATCCATGATCCAGAACGACCGGCCGTGCGTCCCGATCACCAGGTCGTTGTCCTTGACCACCAGGTCGTGCACGGGCACCGAGGGCATGTTGCGCCGCAGCGACTGCCAGTGCGCGCCGTCGTCGAACGATGTCCACACGCCTCTTTCCGTCGTCGCATACAGCAGGCCCGCCTTCTTCGGGTCTTCGCGAATGGCGCGCGTGAACTCCTCCGCCGGGATGCCCGTCACGATCTTCGTCCACGTCTTGCCGAAATCCGTGGTCTTGAAGAGGATCGGGGCAAAGTCGTCCTGCTGAAAGCGGTTTGCCGCCACGTACGCCGTGCCGGCGTTGAAGTGCCCGGCATCGAGCATCGAGACGCGGGAAAAATCGCCGATGTCCTTGGGCGTCACGTTGATCCAGTTCACCCCGCCGTTGCGCGTGATCCAGACGAGGCCGTCATCGGTGCCCGCCCAGATGAGCCCCGGCGTGATGGGCGACTCGCTGAGCGCGAAGATCACGCCGTACGTCTCGACGCCCGTCTGGTCCTTGGTAATCGGGCCGCCCGAGGCGCCCATGGTCTTGGGATCGCGGCGTGCCAGCGGCGGCGAAATGATCGTCCAGCTCTCGCCCTCGGTGGTCGTCTTGAACAGCTGGCTCCCGGCCGCGTACAGCACGTTCGCGCTGTGCGGCGAGAACATGATCGGGAACGTCCACTGGAACCGGTACTGGATGTCCTCGGACGAGTAGCCCATGGGGTTGTCGGGCCAGGGACTGACGTTGCGCTCGAGCCCAGTCGCCAGGTCCATGCGCGTCAGCAGGCCGCCGTAGCTGCCGCCGAAGATGATGTCGGGCCTGGCTGGATTCGCCGCGAGATAGCCGGACTCGCCGCCAGCCGCCTCACGGAAGTCGGCAATCTCCATCCCGCCTTCCTTGCGCGACGGGCCGCAGAGCGTGCTGTTGTCCTGCTGCGCGCCGCACACCTGGTACGGAAAGTGGTTGGTGGTGGTCACGTGGTACATCTGCGCCGTGGCGTAGGCCTGATTGGTCCACGACCGCCCGCCGTTGAACGACACGTTGGCACCGCCGTCATTCCCCTCGACCATCCGGTTGGGGTCGTTCGGCGCGATCCACAGGTCGTGATTGTCACCGTGCGGCACCGCGATGTTCTGCGGGAACGTCTTGCCGCCATCGCGCGACCTGAACCATTGCACGTTCAGCGCGTACACGACGTTCGAATCCTTGGGGTCGGCCACGATGCGCGAGTAGTACCAGGCGCGCTGCCGCAGCTTGCGCTCTTCGTTGATCTTGGCCCACGTCGC
>CAYHCW010000376.1:0-3517 GCA_964355025.1 uncultured Gemmatimonas sp.
ACCGTTCGCGATACAGGCGTTCCGGCGCCACCTTGTCGTCGCGGTCGCGCTGCTCACTGACGGCGCGCAGGAACTCGCCGAGTGACTGGTCGGGAGCCGCAGCCGCCATGCGAACGAGCTTGCGCACGTTGGCGACGCGCTGCTGTCCTTCAACCTCGTCGAGTGCCACCGCAGCCAGGTAGCCGCTCTGCGCCAGCAGCCGCTGCAACAGCGCGTGCACGCTCACGCGGTCGCGCAGGGTGCCGAGTGAATTGAGCAGGTGCGAGGCGCGATCGAGCAGCGGGCGCTCATTGGCAACAGCGCTGAGTGCCGTTGCCAGTCCACTGCCGTTCGCCGCTCGCGCCAACGCCAGCAGGGTGTCGTCGCGCACGCCCACAAACGGGCCCTTGAGGAATCCGACCAGCGCCACGTCGTCGGAGACGTCGCGAATGGCGCGCAAGGCGAGCACGCAGTCCAGCACTTCGCGCGCGCGCCAGAAGCCTTCGCTGCGCAGCACGTACAGGGGAATGCCCGCCTGCTTCATGGCGTCAGCATACACGGTGACCGCGCTCCACGACGCCAGCAGGATGGCCACATCGCCATAGGGAGTACCCGCCTCGTGCAGCTCCGTGATGCGCCTGGCCACGGCCGTGGCCTCGAGCGAGCGCACGAGCTCCGCCTTCTGTGCCTTGCCGTCATCTCCCGCGGGGACCATCAGGAACTCCACCGCGTGATCGCCCGCGGCGCCATCGGCCTTGGGCACCAGCGACGTGTAGTCCACCTCGAAGTCATGCCGCGTGGCGCCACCCGACACCGGAGTATTGAGCGCCTTGCCGACCGCGCTGTCCACCAGCCCGAGGATGGCGGCCTTGCTGCGGAAGTTCTCCTTGAGGGGCAGCACCGTGCCCGCACCGGCCTTGAAACGAGAAGCCACGGCGTTCCAGAGCGTGACGTCGGCGCGGCGAAAGCGATAGATGCTCTGCTTGGGGTCGCCCACCAGCACGATGCGTGTGGGCGACGGATCGGCGCGCTCGATGCCGCCAAGCAGGAAGGCGATGTCGCGCTGGGCGGGATCGACGTCCTGGAATTCGTCGAGCACCAGCAGGCGCACCCGTTGCTGTACCGCGCGGCGAATGACGTCGTCCTTCAGCAGGTCGCGCGTGGCGACGATCATCCGGTCGAAGTCGAGCACGCCCTCGCGGTCGAGCCGCTCACGGCGCAGCGCGGCCGCGCGCGTGGCGATGATGAGCAGGGCAGCCTCGTGCGTGCGCAGGGCGTCGTGATCGTCGGCAAGGCGCGCCAGCCGGTCGGTGTCGTCGGCCACCGTGGCCACATAGCCGCTGATGTCCTTGAGCTTGCGTCCACTGAGGAGTGCGTCGAGTCCCTCGACGTCGTCGGCTGCGATGGCGGCCAGCAGCGCCTCGTGTGCGCAGTCGCTGGCCATCGCCGCGCCTTCGCCCTCCTCGAGCACCCGCCGTCCGGGGCGAGCGCCGGCGCGCAGTGCGAAGTCGCGCAGCAAGTCACCGCAAAATCCGTGAATCGTGCCGATGCGCGCCGAATCGACCTCGGCGGACAAGTCACGCCGGCCGCCGGCGCGGAGTGCGGCGCGCAGCTTTCGCTTGAGGTCGGCCGCCGCCTGGTTGGTGAAGGTGATGGCCGCGATCTGCTCAAACGTGTACGGCTGAGCGACCGGCGGCAGTGGCTTGCCATCCACTTTTACTTCGACGCCTAGCTGATAACACAGCGCCTGCACTACCGTGGTTGTCTTGCCCGAGCCGGCGCCGGCGTCAACCAGCAGGTGGCCGGCGACGCTGGTGACGACGGCGCGCTGCGCCTTGGTGAGGGTGGTCATCACCACACCTCCACGGGGCCGCCGGGTATGCGGCAGATGTCGCGGGCGGGGCAGAACGGCGAGCACCCGCACGAAGGCGCGGGGTCGGCGGGGAACTGGGCGTCGCGAATCTGTTGCACACGGCGCCCGGCCGCGTCGAGTGCGTCGGCGAGCTTCTGTTCGGCGTCTGGCGCGTCCTGCACTTCGCCCTTGGCCACGGGCGCGAGCGAGAGCGAATGAACGACCTCCGGTGAGCGCAGGGTGCGGTACTCCATGCGCGCCAGCAGGTCGTTGGGTCGCAACTGCTGGAGTGCGGCGGCGTAGAGCGGCACCTGCAACACAACGCCATCATCCCAGCCGGTCTTCTTGCCGGCGGCGGGCGTGGAGTACTTGGTGCTTTTGTAGTCGATGGCGGCGATGTACGTGCCGGCACCGGGCACACGCTCGTCGACGCCGCGATCCACGCGGTCTATAGACCCTCGCAGGGCAAACGTCACGCCGCCGCCGGTGAGGTGCACGTCCTGGAACTGGTGCTCGCCCTCCACAAAGCCGGTGCGCACCTGCTTGGAGGCGCTGGTGTTGGCCTTGTACGACTTCTCGTTCCACTCGATCTCGAAGGCCAAGTAGGCGTGGAGGTCGGCGCGCATCTCGCCCAGCGCGACGTCACGCAGGGTGTCGGGGCCGAGCCACTCGCCGGCGGCCTCGGCCGCCGTCCACGCATCGACGAGCGACTGCTCGATGAGTGGTGTTGCCCACGCGGTGTCGACCTCTCTCAGGAAGACCGGGCCCGTTGTGCGCGCGAATGCCGCCTTGAAGAAGCGGTCGAGGGCGTCGTGCAGCAGCGACCCGCGGACCGTCGGTTCCATGAGGTCATCGGCATCGGCGCGCGGCTCGAGCTTCAACAGGCGCTGCGCAAACCAGTGCCAGCGGCACTTGGCCACCTGCTCCAGCTGCGTCGCCGACCAGGTGTAGCGTTCGTCGTACCGCGTGGCGATCCACGGCGTGAGTGTCGCGTCTTCGATGGCGCCGTTCCATGCGTCGGCGTCCAGTGATCGTTCGCCCTCGCGCCCGGCGACCGTCCGTGCGTGGGCGATGGCCGCGGCATCGGCGGCCACGGGAAAGTCCGGAACGAGCGCCTCCCATGTGGGGATACGTTCGAGCAATCCAGCCGCTTCGAGCAGGTCGTCCTTGTCTTCAATGTCGCGTGAGCGGGCGATGGTCGCCGCGGCTTCGTCCACGAATGCGGAGCGTGCCACGTCGCGGCCGCCGGCGTCCATGACCGGCCAGCTGAGTGTGAGCTTCGTGCGCGGCGCGGCGCAAAGTACGCGGAACAGCTCGGCTTCACGGGCGCGCCACGCGTCGGGCGCGTCGATGTCGAGGCCGGCTGCCACCAGCGCAAGGCGATCTTCACGATCGATCAGGCCACCACTGGCCGGGCGCTGCGGAAAGACACCGGCCGAGAGGCCGATGACGAATACGTGATCGAAGGCGCGCCACCCGGCGGCCAGCGCTTCGGCCACGACAACGCCGAAGTCGGTGACGGAAGGCGTGACGAGGTCCTGCTCGAGCAGGAGTTGCAGGCGCCCCGCGAAGGTTGCTGCATCGAGCGGCGTGGCGTCGCTGCCGAAGTTGCCGAGCGCGGCGTGCCAGGCCTCGGCGTATTCGACCATGAGGTCGCGCGCGCGGACGTCGGCGTTCCAGGTGTCA
>CAYHCW010000377.1:0-3514 GCA_964355025.1 uncultured Gemmatimonas sp.
GACGAAGTGGAAGGCCTGTACCAGCTCTTCCTGAAGGGCGACGCCAACCCGTGCAACATCGGCAACCCGGTGGAGTACACCGTAAAGCAGCTTGCCGAGATCGTCGTCGAACTGACCGGCGCCTCGGTGCCCATCGTGTACCAGCCGCTGCCCGAGGACGACCCCAAGGTGCGCAACCCCGACATCAGCCGGGCGCGCGCGATGCTCGGCTGGGAGCCGCAGATCGACGTCCGCACCGGCGTGCAGCGCACCATCGACTACTTCCGCACGCTCGTGGGGACGCCGCGCATGGCCCCCCGTGTCCGCTGAGCGCGACGAACCACCGTTCCTTTTTCGGGTATGACTCCGACGTGACCTTTCGCATCCGCCTGTCTGTTGTCCTGCTCGTCGTGCTCGCGGCGTGCGCCCCGGCATTCAAGCCTGCCAAGTTCTCCACCAGCGAGAAGCTGTTTCAGGCATCGCTGGAGCTTTTGCAGAAGAAGAAATGGGATGACGCCGTCACCGGCTTCGAGAAGCTGACGCTCGACCTCTCCAGCCGCGACACGCTGTTGCCGCTCGCCCACTACTACCTGGCGCGCGCGCACACCGGGCGCTCCGAGCACCTGCTGGCGGCGCAGGAATACAGCAAGCTCGCCGAGAGCTTTGGCGACGACTCGCTGGCCGACGACGCGCTGATCGAGTCGGGCCTCAGCTATTCGCGGCTCTGGCGGCGTCCGGCGCTCGACCCGCAGTACGGCCAGCTGGCGCAGGTGCAGTATCGCCTGATGGTCACGCTGTACCCCGACTCGCCCCGCAAGAAGGAAGCGGAGGCCGAGCTGAAGCGCATCGATGAGTGGTTTGCAACCAAGGACTTCGACACCGGCGAGTCCTACTTCCGTCGCCGGGCGTACGACTCGGCGATCATCTACTATCGGGACATCGTCAAGAACTTCCCGAATACCGACAAGGCGCGCGAGGCGATGGTCCGGATGGTGCAGGCGTTCCGGTCGCCGGTGATGAACTACAAGGAAGACGCCAAGGAGGTCTGCGCCACGCTGCGGTCGCTGTATCCCGGCGACAAGCCGGTGCTGGCGGCGTGCGCCGGCATTGCGACGGATTCGCTGGTGGTGCCGGCCAAGCCGGCACCGTAGCGCGTGAAGCTCGGCCTTTTCGGCGGGACGTTCGACCCGCCGCACCTCGGCCACTTCCTCGTGGCGCTGGACGCCGCGGAGGCGCTGGCGCTCGACCAGGTCGTCTGGGTGCCGGCCGCGACGCAGCCGCTCAAGGCGGGGGTCGAGGTGGCCGACGCGACGCACCGCCTCGAGATGACCCGGCTGACGGTGGCCGGGGACCCGAGGTTTTCCATGGAAGCGCTGGAAGTGGAGCGCGGCGGGTTATCTTTCACGATTGACACACTTCGCACGTTCCGGGCGTTGCATCCTGGTGCGGCACTGTTCCTGCTCCTTGGAGCGGACGCAGCGGCGTTGCTGCCGAAGTGGCGGGAGCCCGAGGGCATTCGGGCGCTGGCGGAGGTTGTCGTGCTCACGCGCGGCGGGGGCGGCCCGATGCTCCCCGCCGGCGTGCGAACGTTGGCGACGCGGCGCGTGGATGTCTCGGCCACCGAGATTCGCGCGCGGGTGCGGGATGGTCGTTCGATCCGGGGATTCGTGCCGGACGCCGTCGAGGCGTACATCGCGGCGCACGGCTTGTACCGATAAAGGGGACTGCATGTTCAACAAGTTGCTGGGCGCCATCTTTGGCACGCGGCATGACCGGGAACTGAAGCGCATTCGGCCGATCCTGGCCGAGATCGAGGAACATCGCGAGCGCCTGTCGCTGGTGAGCGAGGAGGAGCTGCGCGCCCAGACGGTGAAGTTTCGCGCGGTCATCGCCGACCGCACCCGGGCGCTGAGCGCGCAGATTGCGGCGCTCAAGGAGAAGAAGCGCACGACGGCCGAGGCGGCCGACCGCGAGGTGATCGACAACGAGCTTTCCGGCGCCGATGGCAAGGGCGGGCTCGAGTCCGACTTCCGCGACCTGCTGCGCGACGTGCTCGACGAGCTGCTGCCCGAGGCCTTCGCCACGGTGCGCGAGGCGGCGCGCCGCCTGCTGGGGACCAAGGCGATGGTCACCGGGCGCGAGACCGAGTGGAACATGGTGCACTACGAGGTGCAGCTCGTGGGCGGCATCCAGCTGCACCTGGGCAAGATCGCCGAAATGGCGACGGGCGAGGGCAAGACGCTGGTGGCCACGCTGCCGCTGTACCTCAACGCGCTTCCCGGGCGCGGCGCCCACCTGGTGACGGTCAACTCGTACCTCGCCCGCCGCGACTCGCAGTGGATGGGGCACGTGTTCCAGTACCTCGGGCTGACGGTGTCCTGCCTCGACGACACCGAGCCGGGGTCGCTCGAGCGCCACGCCGCGTACAACGCCGACGTGACGTACGGCACGAACAACGAGTTCGGCTTCGACTACCTGCGCGACAACATGGTCGTCGCGCTCGACCAGCGCGTGCAGCGTCCGCACGTCTACGCGATCGTCGACGAGGTCGACTCGGTGCTCATCGACGAGGCGCGCACCCCGCTCATCATCTCGGGCCCGGTGGGCAACGAGAGCGACGGCGCGTACGCCGAGCACAACAGCGCGGTGACGCGCCTGGTGCGCCGGCAGACCGAGCTGGCCAATGACCTCGTGGCGCGCGGCGAAAAGGCGCTCGAGAAGGGCGACCAGGCGACCGCCGCCTACCTGCTGTACCAGGCGCAGCTCGGCAACCCCAAGAACAAGCGGCTGCTCAAGCAGCTGCTCGAGCAGGGCGTCAAGATGCTCGTGCAGCGGCAGGAGCTCGACGTCATTGCCGACCGCAAGGTGCCGCCGGCCAAGCAGCAGTTCCGCGACCTCGAGGACGACCTGCTCTTCGTGCTCGATGAGCGCGGCCACACGGTGCACCTCACCGACCGCGGCATCGACTTCATGAGTCCCGCGGATCACGAGCAGTTCGTGCTGCCCGACATCTCCACCGAGGTGCACCGCATCGAGCGGCACCCCGAGATGACGGCGGCCGAGAAGCTCGAGGCGCGTCGCGTCATCGAGGGGGAGTACGCGCTGAAGAGCGAGAAGCTGAACATCATCCATCAGCTGCTGCGGGCGCATTCGCTGTACGAAAAGGACGTGAACTACGTCGTGGTGGATGGACAGGTGCTCATTGTCGACGAGTTCACCGGCCGCACCATGCACGGGCGCCGCTGGAGCGAGGGGCTGCACCAGGCGGTGGAGGCCAAGGAAGGGGTGCAGGTGAAGGGCGAGACGCAGACGCTCGCCACCATCACCATCCAGAACTACTTCCGCATGTACGAGAAGCTGGCCGGCATGACCGGCACCGCCGAGACCGAGGAGACGGAGTTCTTCCAGATCTACGGGCTCGAGGTCGCGGTCATCCCCACCAACCAGCCGATCATCCGCGACGACCGTCACGACCTGGTGTACAAGACGCGGCGCGAGAAGTACAACGCCATCGTCGAGGAAACGCAGCGCCTCA
>CAYHCW010000378.1:0-3510 GCA_964355025.1 uncultured Gemmatimonas sp.
GAAGAGGAAGTAGAGCATCAGCAGCGGGCAGATCACCGTGACCCACCCCCACGGCGCGTCCACCGCCACGAGGAAAAACCCCCACCAGGTCAGCGATTCGAAGAAGTAGTTCGGATGCCGCGAGTAGCGCCACAATCCGGCGTCGCAGACCCGGCCTCGGCTTGACGGATCGCGCTTGAACGCCCGCATCTGGAAGTCGGCGACCGACTCGCCGATAACCGCCACCACGGCCAGCGCCAGACCGGCAAGCTCGATCCACGTCATCGTGCCGTTCCGGTTGAAGGACACGACGAGGAACGGAAGCGAGAACACCACCACGAGCATGGCCTGAAGCTGAAAGAAGAGCAGGAATCGGCCCGGGCCGGGCCAGCGAGCCCGCAGCGTCTGGTACCGGGCATCCTCCACCGGATGGTGTGAAAGCACTCGCACGAGTATGAACGTTCCCAGCCTCAGGCTCCACGCGGCGCCGATGATCGCGAACGCCCATTTCCGCACGGGATCGCCGGGCCCGAACCAGGCGTACAGCGGCGCCAGGAACGCCACGCCGTACGACCAGGCGACGTCGAGCAATCCGTAGTTCCGGATGCGAACGCTGATCACCCACGTGAGGAAGAAGTACGCGACGGAGATCGCGAGGCCGGCGGCAAGCAGCGTCATCATGCGGCGATCTCACGCGCGCGGCGGACCAGCGCACGCAGTGCAGGTTGCAGTGCATGGTAGGTCGCGAAGGCGACGAGCGGCGCAACCAGGCACCACACGACGATCCCCTGCACGGCCAGGAGCCAGAAATCGCCGATGAACGTGCCGATGTCGGTGCGAAAACGCTCGATCAGCATTGGTATCGACAGAGGCAGGTGCGGTTGCCCAAACAGCGACTCACCGGCACGATAGAACGGAATGATGGCGGCGAGCTGCAGCGGATAGGCAACGTAGTTCACAAGCTGGATGACCGGCTGGTTGAGCCGCAGCCGGGCTGCGGCGATGCCGCAGAGGAGCGTCGTCGCTCCGAGGATCGGGAACACCCCCAGCACCAGGCCGAGGGCGATGGTCAGCGCGATCTCCTTGGGTGTGACGCCCTGGCGCAGCTGGGTGACGATCGTCTTGTTCATCTTCGTCACGCTGTGAGCGGCCATTTGGGCCACTGCCAGCGTCGCCGAAAACATCACGCCCACAAGCGAACGAATGCCCCTCTTCGTGCGAAACATATGAGGGACCCTGGAGTGAGTTGCCCTGAGCTTGTCCAGCTATTGAGCCGTATATTCGCTGAACGTCGATATATTGTCAAGCCTTTGTCTATATTTATACATTGACAAAACATAGACAAGAGCCTACCGTTCAGCATGTCGATTTACTTGCCAGAATCACCGACTACGACGCGTCCGACCCATCCGATCGCGGTGGTCGCCGAGCGTACCGGGCTCTCGCGGGATGTTCTCCGCGTGTGGGAGCGGCGCTATGCCGCGGTCGAACCGATGCGTACGCCGGGCGGGCGGCGACTCTATTCCAATGAACACATCGACCGGTTTCGCCTGCTGGCCGCGGCGACGAAGCACGGGCGCAACATCAGCCTGGTCGCCGGCCTGTCCACGGACGCGCTCGAACGGCTTGTCGCCGAGGATGACGCCGAGCGACCGGCCCCGCCTCCGGAATCGGAGGAATCTGCCCACGGCGAGCGCGTGCGGGTGGCGCTGGAACTGACGAGAGCGCTCGACGGCTCTGCACTCGACCGCGAACTGCGCCGCACGATTGCGCGCCACGGCGTTCCCGTCTTCCTCGAAGACGTGGTGCCGATGCTGATGTACCGTGTCGGCGAGGAATGGCGGGCGGGCCGGTTGATGATCGCGCACGAACATCTCGCGTCGGCGGCAGTGCTCGCCATCATCCTGGAGGCCATGCGCTCCGTGCCCGAGTCGCCTGGCGCGCCGCGCCTCCTGGTCGCCACTCCGGCGGGTGAACGCCACGCGATTGGCGCCGCGCTCGCCGCCGCCGCCGCCGCGCTCGACGGGTGGTCGATCATCTACCTCGGCGTGGACGTGCCTGCCGCCGACATCGTCTCCGCCGCATCGGCCAGCAACGCCAGCGCCGTGGCCCTGAGCTGCGTGCACACCGACCATCCGGACGCCGCCATCCGCGAGTTGCTCGCCGTGCGGGCATCACTGCCCGCGCACGTGGCGCTGATCGTCGGTGGCGCGACGGCAGTTCGCATGGCCGGCCAGCTCACCGCGCCGGGCCTCGTGGTCTGCGCCAGCCTGGCCGAGATGCGGCGCGTACTCCCGTGCAAAATGGCGACGGCGTGACCGGCGCGCTCGTTTCGCCGCCGGCACAAGGCGCACCGCCTCACCGCCTCGTGCGCGTCACCCGTGTCGCGGGTGACTTGCCGAGCGTGTTCGCCTTCTTCAAGGATCCGCGCAACCTCGAGACGATCACCCCGCCCTGGCTCGGCTTCAGGATCACGTCCACGAGCGACGCCGTCGTGCGCACCGGCACTCGCATCCGGTACCGGCTGAGCTTGCACGGGATCCCCATGTCGTGGGAGTCGCGGATCACCGAGTTCGTGGAGAACTCGCACTTCGCCGACGAGCAGATCGCCGGGCCGTATGCGCGCTGGTACCACCGGCACAGTTTTCGTGCCGTCGAGGGCGGCGTTGAGATGACCGACGACGTGGAGTACTGCCTGCCGTTCGGCGCACTCGGACGGCTGGTGCACTGGCTCGCGGTGCGGCACCAGCTACGCGCCATTTTCGACTACCGAATCAAGGTCATCGCGAAGCAGTTCGGCACCGCGGGGAGCAGCGCGTGAGACTGCTCACGCTTGAGGAAGCCACTGCGGGACGCCCGAGGATGTAGCGTCCGTGGTGTCGCAGTGGATCATCGTGCCCACCCTCGGCGGCATCGTGGGCTGGCTCTGCTGGCTGATGGTGATGGCGACGCCGGGATGGCAGTGGTCGGACGGCGACGGGCGATCGATGGGTTCGTGATTGCAAAACAGACCGTTCTTATGAATCATTAGCTGGATTGTGATTAGACAATGGTTTCGTTAGTATTTGTTTATGGACTCAATTGATCGTCGCCTGATTATCCGTTTACAGTATGCTGGACGCGAAACGTGGGCCAAGCTTGGGGAGACCCTTGGGCTGACGGGTCCGGCGGTCGCAGGCAGGGTACGTAAGCTCCAGCAACTCGGTATCCTGAAAGGGTTTGCGGCCCACGTGAACCCGGACGCCGTGGGGATGATGGTCACGGCGTTCGTGGGGGTCTCGCTGGAGCGGCCGTCGAGCCGCGAGGCGTTCCTCAAGCGGGTGAGCGCCATCCCCGAGGTGCAGGAATGTCATCACGTGACCGGGGACGACGACTTCTTGCTCAAGCTCCGCTGCCGGAATCCGCTCGATCTGGACCGGGTGGTAAGCGAGGAGCTGAAGGGGACGCCGGGGGTGGTGCGGGCGCGAACGACCATTGTGCTGCGCACCACCAAGGAAACGACGGTGGTGCCGTTGCCGCCGGAGGCGGGTT
>CAYHCW010000379.1:0-3482 GCA_964355025.1 uncultured Gemmatimonas sp.
CCGAAACCTCGTTGCAGGACGACGCGTTCACGCGGGTCGGAGTCGATGGTCACGCGATCTACGATGATCTATCTGTCGATCTCGTCGCGGTGCGGGAGTGGCACGACTCGCCGTACGCGGGCGACTCCACCGACGGATTCGTGGACCGCGTCTACGCCGAAGTGACCTGGGTAGCCCTGCCGGTGGTCTTCCCGACGCTGCGCTTCGAGGGCTCCAGCGGCACCCTGGGCGACGAAGCGCCTGAAGACCTGGATTGGGTCGGCGTGCTCTGTGTGACCGGCGTTGTGCGCCCCAACGTGCTGCTCCGCGCCAAGGCGGGGGTCGGCGCCGAGGCGGGCGAGGAGCCCGGCTTCCACTTCGCCAGCCTCGACTATTCCGCTGCCTTCTGACCCTCGGAGGTCCCCGTGACCGCATTGATTCTCGGCTTCCTCCTCTCTCCCGCGCTGGCTGGCGACACCGGCCGCGTCGCCGGCACGGTCACCGCCGCTGCGGCGAAGAACCTGCCCAACGCGATCATCTACGTGAAGGCGGGTGACAAGGGTGGCACGACCGCCAAGACGGTCAAGATGGACCAAAATGGGCTGATCTTCGTGCCCCGGGTGATGCCCATTCAGCAGGGATGGACAGTACAATTCACGAACTCCGATCCGGTGGGGCACAGCGTGTTCACGATGGACGGAGAGAAATACGACCTCGGCACTTGGCCCTCCGGCGAGAGCCGCAGCTACACCTTCCAGAAAACCGGGATGTATCGGCAGCTCTGCAAGGTACACGACGACATGATCGCGTACATCGTGGTGCTCGACACCGCGCGCTTCGGCCTCACGGACAGCAAGGGCGCGTTCGCGATCGAGGGGTTGCCCGCCGGGGATTACACCCTTGGCGTGTGGAGCGAGAAGCTCGCCGCACCCGACGTTTCCCTCCACGTGACGGCCGGTGGAACCTCCACGGCGACCTTCCCGCTCGGGGCGAAGTAGCTTGGCCGGGGTGGGCCGGCGGTCGTTCCTGCGTCAGCTCGGCCTCGGCGGCGCGGGCGTGCTCCTGGCGCAGTCCGCCTGGTCTACCCTTCGTTTTGCCCGGGCCCCGGTGTCCTACGGTCCGCCTTCGAAAAGCACGCTGGGGGAGCCGGGGCGCTTCCCGCGTGGCGCGCTCACCTACGCGGAGAAGGCGAGGGTGTACGTCCTGCATGACGACGCCGGGCTGCGTGCGCTCTCGGCGGTGTGTACCCACCTCGGCTGCACGGTGCGCCGCGAAGGCGAAGGCTTCATCTGCCCGTGCCACGGCAGCCGGTACAACGCCGAGGGCCAGGTGACCGGCGGACCTGCCCCGCGCCCGCTCCGCTACGTACAGGTGGAGCTCGACCGCCGTGGCCGCGTGGTTGTAGACGTTGACGTTGAGGTAAGCGCCGGCGAACGGTTGAAGCTGAGCTGATGCTCGCGCTCCTCAAACGAATCCGCGACTCCGTGTTTCGCGTCGGTTGGCCGGAGGACGAACGCAAGGCGCTGATGGCGATGCGCTCCTCGTTCCTCCTGCACCTCCACGCGCCCAAAGTGCGGCCCGCGAGCCTCCGTATCGCGGCCACCTGGGGCCTGGGCCTGCTGTCGTTGTTCCTCTACGGCTCCCTGGTGTTGACCGGGGTGTACCTGATGTTCTACTACATCCCCCACCCCGACGCCGCGTGGCGCTCCATGGGCGACCTCGAGTTCGTCGTCCCCTTCGGTGTCGTGACGCGGAACCTGCATCGGTGGGGCGCGCACGCGATGGTCGCCATCGTGCTCCTCCACCTGGGGCGTGTGTTCCTCACGGGCGGATACAAGGCGCCCCGAGAGGCGAATTGGGTCGCCGCGGTGCTGCTCGCGATCCTCACGCTGGGCTTGTCGTTCACCGGCTACCTGCTGCCCTGGGACCAGCTCGCGTTCTGGGCCGTCACCGTCGGCTCGAAGATGGTCGCCTCCGTGCCGATCATCGGCGACTCCGCTGCGTTGTTGCTGCTCGGCGATTCGTCCGTCGGGGAAGCGGCGCTCCTGCGGTTCTACGTCCTTCATTGTGTCGTCTTGCCGGTCGCGCTCACCGGGATCGTCGCCTTTCACCTCTACCGGGTGCGGAAAGACGGCGGGCTCGTGACCTCCCAGCACGCCCCGGAGCCGACGGAGGGGCCGCGGCTCTTCCCAGCGTGGCCCCACCTGATCTACCGGGAGCTGGCGTTGCTCGCGGGGTTGGTCGCGGTCCTGCTGGCGGCATCCATCGTGTTCAACGCACCGCTGGAGCCGCTGGCCGACCCTACGCGAACGCCGAACCCCGCGAAAGCACCGTGGTATTTCCTGGGGATTCAGGAGCTGGCGCACTACTCGGCGTTCTGGGGGGGCGTGTTCATCCCGGGGGCCGTGATCGCAGCCCTGATCATCCTGCCGTACCTCGACCGAGGCGAAGCGGGCCTGGGCCGCTACTGGCCGCGTGAGCGGCGGTGGGCGAACAGCGTATTCCTGGCGATCTCAATCTTCTTTATCGTGGTGACCATCATCGGCACCTTCTTCCGCGGCCCGGCGTGGGCGCTGATGTGGTGGCCATGAACGACGAGCCGCTCCTTCCACAGTGGACCCACGTCGTGTTCTACACGTCGATGTTCGCCACGATCGGCATGGTTTTCGTGCTGATCGGTCGCGACGCCTTTCGCCCCGTCGAAGTGGAGCAGCGGATCGTCGCCTCCCTGAACGTGATCGACCGTTGTGAGGCCTGCCACGACATGGCCGACCACCCCGCGGACACGCTGGACAAACACCCGGTTGAGCGCTTCGGATGCACGGTTTGCCACGGCGGGCAGGGTGCTGCGCTCACCGCCGAGGCCGCCCACCTCGCCTCACCGGCATGGGAGCGGCCCCTCTTTACATCGGCCGAGCGGGAAGCCGCGTGCGGCACCTGTCACCAGGGCACGACCGTGGCCGGCGCGCCGCGGCTGAGTCGCGGGCGCGTGGTGCTCGCCGATCGTGGGTGTGTCGGGTGCCACGAGATTCCGGGCGTCGAGCTTCCCGAGATCGCGCCCGACCTCAACGGGCTCAAGGACAAGGTCTCGGCGTCGTGGGTGCGGGCGTGGCTCGCCGACCCCGGCACGCTCAACATCGACCACCGCATGCCCCAGTTCGCGATGCCCGACACGGAGATGGACACGATCGTGGCGTTCTTGTTCTCACTCGAGGGCCCCGCGCTCGCCGCGGTTGCGCCGCCGGCGGCGTCGGAGGCGGTTGACGAGGCCGCTCCCGATAGCGCTCGCGGCCGCAAGTCCATCGCCTATCGCCGCTGCGCCACCTGCCACCGCATCGAGGGCCGCGGAGGCGGCTTCGCCCCGGATCTGAGCCTCGCCGGCGCCAAGCTCAACGCCACCTGGATGTTCAACCTGCTCACCGACACGCACCGCCTGCGCCCGCACACCCGGATGCCAGGGTTCCAGCTCCCCGCCGCCGAAGCAGCCGACATCGTCGCGTATG
>CAYHCW010000380.1:0-3478 GCA_964355025.1 uncultured Gemmatimonas sp.
TTGGCGCCGGGCGCGTCGGCATTCGGCTCTCGCCCTACGGCGCCTTCAACTTCACGGGCGCGTTCGACGGCATCGAGGCGCAGTTCCTCGAGCTCGCGCGCACGCTCGGCGAAATGAAGCTCGCCTACCTCCATCTCGTGGACCACTCGTCCATGGGGGCCCCCGCGGTGCCCGCCGAGTTCAAGGACGCACTGCGCGCGGCATTCGGCGGGGTGTGGATCGCCTCGGGCGGATTCGACAAGGCGCACGCCGCGCAGCTGCTGGCCGATGGCAAGGCCGACCTCGTGGCGTTCGGCCGCGCGGCGCTGGCCAACCCCGATCTCGTGGAGCGCCTGCTGCACGACCTGCCGCTCAATGCCCCCGACTTCACGACGTTCTACACGCCGGGCGAGAAGGGCTATACGGACTATCCGGTGGTGGCGGCAAGCATCGCGTAACCGTCGTGCCCCGGCCGGCATCGCCGGCGCGCTTCCGCACAGCGGGTTCTTCCCTCACTTTCAGGGACCCGCGTGACCGGCAGTTCGCGGCACCGCTCGCCCTGGTCGCTCTACCACCGTTCCTGAGGTCGGATCGTTCGTGCCCGCCTCCTCCCTCCGCTGCCCTGGATGTGCGGCCCCCGCATCGGCCGACGCGGCCGCGTGCGCGTACTGTGGCGCCGCGCTCGCCACGGTCACCTGCCCGTCGTGCTTTGCGCCGATGTTCCGGGGCAGCCGGTTCTGCGCCCTCTGCGGCGCCGATGCGAACCGCGACGTGGTGGAGGACGCGACGCCACTGACCTGCCCCCGGTGCGACGAGTCGCTGCAGGCGCTCCGGCTCGGCGCGACCTCGGTTCGCGAATGCGCCGCGTGCGGCGGCCTGTGGGTGGAACCCGCGTCCCTTCAGGAGCTCTGCGACGCCCGCGAAGCGCACGCCGGCGTGATGTCGGCCCTCTCGGCGCGCGTGCCGACGAGCACCGCAGCCACCGACACGGTGCGCTACATCCCCTGCCCGCGTTGCGCCAAGCTGATGAATCGCGTCAACTTCGCGCGCTCGTCGGGCGTGATCATGGACGTGTGCAAGGCCGACGGTGTGTGGCTCGACCGCGGCGAGCTGCAACGGGTCGTGGGTTTTGTGGAACAGGGCGGCCTCTCGGTCGCCCGCGAGCGCGAGCGGCAGCAGCTCGCTGACGAACGGCGCCGCCTGGACGCCGCCAAGGCCGCGAGCGCCACAATGATGAGCGACGTGCACGGCGGCGCCATCCGGGTGTCATTGCACGGATCGTCGGCCGGCGCGCCGATTGAACGACTGCTGCTCGACGCGCTCGGCCTGTTCAGCAAGCTCTGACCGTGGCAACTTCATCGTGGGATTCCCATCCGAGGATACAATGACGCTGCGCGACTTCATTGCCGGTGAGTTCATCGATGTCATCGAATGGCTCGAAGAGTCACCCGACGCCATGGTGTGGCGGTTTGACCGCCGGCAGAGCGAGATCAAGAACGGCGCCCAGCTCATCGTGCGCCCCGGGCAAGTGGCGGTGTTCGTCGACCAGGGCAAAGTTGCCGATGTCTTCATGCCGGGTCGCCACGAACTCAGCACGCGCAACCTGCCGGTGCTGTCGACCCTGCGCGGGTGGAAATACGGCTTCGAGAGCCCGTTCAAGGCCGACGTGGTGTTCGTCAGCTCGCGGCAGTTCCCCAGCAACAAGTGGGGCACCAAGACGCCGGTGATGGTGAACGCCCGCGAACTCGGGGCGGTGCGGCTCCGCGCCTACGGCACCTTCATCGTGCGCGTGATCAATGCCAAGCGGTTCGTCACCGAGCTGGTGGGCTCGAACCCCGACTTCGCCATCGAGCAGATCGCCGACCAGGTCCGCGACATGATCGTCGCGAGGTTCGCGGAGCAACTCGGGGAAGATTCCATTCCCATCCTCGAGCTCGCCTCGCAGTACTCGGAACTCGGCGAGCTCGTGGCCACGCGACTGGTGCCCGACCTGACGCCGCTGGGGCTTGAACTCGCGCGTCTCGTCGTGGAGAGCATCGCCCTGCCCGACGAAGTGGCGGCCACGCTCGACCAGCGCACGCGCATCGGGCTCATCGGGGATGTTGGCGCCTACGCGGCGCTGCAGGCCGCCGACGCCATCCGTGATGCCGCGCGCAATCAGGGCGCGGGCGGCGCGGGCGCGGCCATCGGTGTTGGCATCGCGATGGCGGGGCAGCTGGCGCAGACGGCCGCGGGCGCGCTGCACCCGGCCGGCGCGGCTCCGGGGTCGCCAAAAGCACCGGCGGCCAGCGCACCGCCGCCGATTCCGCAGGGCCCCGGGTTCTTTCTCGCCATCGACGGCACCCCGCAAGGCCCTTACGATGCCGCGGCGCTTCGCGCCCGCGTCGCCGACAAGTCGCTCACCGCCGGCACGCTCGTCTGGCGTGAAGGCATGGCGCAGTGGGCCCCGGCTGGCAGCGTGCCCGATGTGGCCGCGTTGTTTGGGGGCGCCACGTAGCCGTTTGCGGCGGACGGGGGGTGCAGCCTGGCGTGCGCACGACCGATACTCACAATCGACGGACCTCTCGAGCATCCCACGCCGTCGCCACGCTGAGCACACCCATCCCACTGCCAATGATTGCCGACCCCACGAGCTTTCCCCTGCGAGAGGGCGGCAACGTTCCGCGAGATCTGGTGGCCCCGCACGCGGCCACGCTCGCCCGGGGTCACGGTGTTTCGATGCACGTGCTGGCCAGTCGCGGCGGCATTTCCGTCTTTGAGCTCCTCCTGCTCCAGCCGGTGCCCGCGGGAACGACCCGGGCCACGTACCAGCAAGGCATTCTCGACCTCTCCGTCACCGGAGCGATGCTGGCGTTGTCACGGCTCCTCACCCAATGGCACAAGCAGAAGGAGGCCGACGCCGAGGCGGCGATGCTGGCCATGATGGAAGCCGAGGCGGCTGAACCCGCCGCCTGAGCGGAACGTACACTCTGGCGGCCTGCGCACGGCAGGACGCATCTTGGTGCACCGGTACTGCCGCCGGCCTCCGAGGGATCCTCCGTGTCGCGTTTCCGAGAGCGACTTCGTGGACTATCACCAGCGAATCCTGGATTGGTACGCCAGGCATCTCGCGACGCCCCGCACCCCATGAACCCCGACGAAGACCTCCTGGAATCGACCGAGCCCCAACTGGCCGAGCTCGCCGCGCAGTTCGAGGAATCCACCGGCGTCGACCGCCGGCATTTCCTCTTCTATTCGCTCGTGACCGCCGCGGCGAGCACGTTTGGCGCAGCCGGCGCGCGCGCGATGGGGGCGCCGATTCCCTCCGACTGGACGCCCGGAGCGGAATTACCGTTCTCGCAGCTCCAGCAGCAACAGGGAGTTCCGCCGCTCCCGCTGGGCAACGGCGAGGCGCCGGCCCTGCAGTTCCAGCCGTATCCCGGCGGCACCGGCGCCCTTATGGAGAAGCTCGCGCGCGAGCGCGGGCGCGCCGCCTTCGACCGCGCGGTGTTCAGCGTCG
>CAYHCW010000381.1:0-3471 GCA_964355025.1 uncultured Gemmatimonas sp.
AAGACAGCCACCGGCTTGCCGCTCTGCACGAGCAGCGTTTCATCGCCCTCGAGGGCGCGCAGCGCCGTCACGATGGCCTCGAAGCACTCCCAGTTGCGCGCCGCCTTGCCGGTGCCGCCGTAGACCACGAGGTCGTCAGGACGCTCGGCGACGTCGGGGTCGAGGTTGTTCATCAGCATGCGCAGGGCGGCCTCCTGCGGCCATCCCTTGCAGGAGAGCGTCGTGCCGCGCGGCGCGCGAACTTCGTGTGGGGTGGCGGTCATGCGCGGCCTTCCTTACGAAATGACGAACGCTCGGCGCGACACGGCCGCCGCGAGCGCGAGGATGTCCGGTGTCAGCACGCGATCCTCGACGAGCGGCGGCACGAGGCGGCGCACCGCATCGTGCGCCTGCTCCACGCCGTCGCTGCTGGTGAGCGGACGCCGGTAGTCGAGGCCCTGCGCGCCGCACATCAACTCGATGGCCAGGACGTTCTGCACGTTGCCGATGATGCGGCGCAGCTTCCACGCCGCGCCCATGGCCATCGGCACCACGTCTTCCTTGCTGCCGTCGGTGGGGATGGTGTCGACGCTCGCCGGATGCGAGAGCACCTTGCACTCGCTGGCCAGCGACGCGGCGGTCACCTGCGCCATCATGAAGCCGCTGCTCACGCCGGCCGTCGTCGAGAGGAACGGGGGCAGCCCTTCGTTGAGGTCGGGATGCACCAGGCGGTCGATGCGGCGCTCGGACATCGTGGCGAGGTTGGTCATCACGATGGCCAGGAAGTCGAGCACCATTGCCACGGCCTGCCCGTGGAAATTGCCGCCACTCAGCATCTCGCCGTTGTCGAAAACGAGCGGGTTGTCGGTCGCCGCGTTCAGCTCCCGCTCGATGACGCCCTCGGCGAACTGGATGGCATCGAGCACCGGGCCGTGCACCTGCGGCATGCAGCGCAGGGCGTACGCGTCCTGCACGCGCGGGTCATTGTCGCGGTGCGAGTCGCGCAGGGCACTGTCGGCCAGCAGGGCCCGCAGGCGGGCGGCGCTCACCGACTGGCCCACCTGCCCCCGCGCGTCGTGAATTCGCGCGTCGAACGCCACGGGCGTGCCGCGCAGCGCCTCGATGCTCATCGCGCCCGCCGTGTGGGCGGTTTCCCACAGCGTGCGGGCATCGGCCACGGCGAGCGCCGCCACGGCGGTGTGCGCCTGCGTGCCGTTGATCAGCGTGATCCCCTCTTTCGGGCCGAGCGTCAGTGGGGTGAGTCCGGCCTCACGGAGTGCGGTGGCGGATGGCAGTTGGCGACCGTCGGCCGTGCGGAGCTGCTCTTCGCCGATCAGCGTGAGGGCGAGGGCGGCGAGCGGCGCGAGGTCGCCACTGGCGCCCACGGAGCCCTGTTCGCGTATGACCGGCCAGAGGCCCGCATTCAGCATCGCGCAGATGAGCTCCGGCAGCTCGGGTCGGGCGCCCGAGAACCCCTTGGCGATCACGTTGGCCCGCAGCAGCATCATCGCCCGCACTTCGCGCTCGGGCAGCTCCGGGCCGACGCCGGCCGCGTGGCTGCGCACCAGGTTCACCTGCAGCTGCGCCAGCTTGTCGTGCGGGATGGCGATGTCGGAGAGCTTGCCGAAGCCGGTCGTGACGCCATAGACCACCGCGTGCCGGTCGACGATGCCGGCGACCACCGCGCGCGTGGCGAGCATCCGGGTGCGCGCCGCGGCGGAGACAGCCACGGGACGCCGCCCCACGGCCACCCCTTCCACGTCGGGGAGCGTGAGGGACCGGCCGTCGATTTCGAGTGGCGACTGAGAGGTCATGGCCGTGGGAGCAGGGATTGCCGGTAACTGGACCGGTCGTAGTTGAACTTCAGGTCAGGTTCGGCCTTGAGCGCGACGTAGAACGTAAACGCGAAGTTGCCGTTGGGCGCCTGCGTGAAACCGAACATCGCGCGCCAGTCGTGCAGGTCACGCTGCAGCGTCACCTGATGGCTGGCGAACTCCTTGCGCACCGCGTCGTAACTGGTGTTCCACGACGCCGACCACTTGGGCGTGAGGTCGAAGCTGGTGCGCCAATTGATGCTCGTCTGCGGCGGAATGCGGAAGAACGAGCCTCCCGCGGTGGTCGCGGAGAACTGCGTATAGTCCACCGGCGGCGCGGCCAGCGCGTTGCGCACGCACACCTCGTACTGGATGGGGTTGATCTTCAGCAGCTCGCACTGGATGGTGGGGTCGTACTGCACCACCCGGCCATCGCCGCCCGGCGGGCGCTGCCGGTTGGAGCTGAGGCTGATCTGCGCCTCGAAGCCGCGTCCCACCGGCACCTGCTGCAGCTGCTGGCGCATCCCGGTGCCGGCGACCTGCTGGGTACCCCCCTGCATCTGGGAGCCCAGCGCCTGCCCTGCCGGCGCACCCTCAGTGGACCGCGTGTCTGCATCGGCAGGCGCGCCAAACAGGCGCGCGAGCCAGCGGAGGGCGGCGGTCTCGCGGTTGAGCTGCACCGACGCGGAAATGGACTCGCGGTACGGGCCGAACTTCGCGGTGTCGCTGAGCACGGAGCCTTCGAACAGCGAATAGCCGACGTCGAGCGAGAGCCCGGGGAGCATCGCCGAGTTCAGGCTGAAGTTGATGCGATCAGTGGCGAATCCGCTCTTCCCCGTCTTCCGCGCGCGCTCGAAGTCATACATGAGCGGCGTCATGTTGAGCGAGAGGACCTTGACCTTGCGGCCCTCGTCGCTGGCCGACGAGTCGGTGGCGCCCTTGCGCAGCTTGGCCTCGAAGGCCTGGCTGAGGCCGAGCGTCAGGCGATTCTGCGCGAGATCGCCCAGGTAGTCGGCGCGCGTCTTGCCGAGCGCAAAGAGAAAGTCGTCGCTGACCTTCGCCTTGGGGGAGAAGGACCACGACAGCGTGGGCGTCACCGAATGCCGGAACCGCGCCACCGGACCGAGCCCCCACGACGTCAGCGCGAAGAAGGTGGGCGCCACGCCCACGCCCCACGACAGCCGCTTGGACTGCGACACGAAATCGCTGCCGGTGCGCTCGCTGCGCACGAAGAAGCCTGCCGGATCGATGTTCTCCATCGAGACGCTCGGCGAGAGGTTCCACGAGCCCTGGAAGAACGTCGGGAGCGCGATGGCCGTGCGCCAGTCGAGCGTCGTCAGGTAGGTGCGTGAATAGACTCGCGTCTCGCGCCGGCTCGTGTCGGTGGGGTTGACGACGAGCCGGACTTCGGGAAAGTCGTTCAGACGGTCGCTGTACGTGAAGCTCAGCGGCAGGTTGAACGACCCGATCTTGAACGGAGAGTTGAAGCCGGCCGACGTGGTCTTCGTGGCACGATCCACGCGCATCGAGTCGAGCACCCCATCCCGCTCGAAATACCGGTTCTTGAAGTCGCCCTGCGCGTCGAGGTGCGCGCTGCTCGAATTGGACAGGTTGAACGTCGGCGTCCAGTCGACGAAGCGCCCGATGCGGATGGCCTTGGACGAGACGTTGAGGCTTG
>CAYHCW010000382.1:0-3453 GCA_964355025.1 uncultured Gemmatimonas sp.
GGGCCATTAGCTCAGGTGGTTAGAGCGCACGCCTGATAAGCGTGAGGTCCGAGGTTCAACTCCTCGATGGCCCACTGATGTAAGGAAGTCGTTGCCCTTCGGGTCACCCGCAGGGCACCGAAGGTGAACTCCTCGATGGCCCATATTCCAAGGCGAAGCCCCACAGGCACATACCTGTGGGGCTTCGTTCATTGGTGATCGGCGCCGAGACGACAAGCCGTCGTGCCGGTGCGCATGACGAGCTATCGCTGGCGCTCGTCGGCCATCTTCCCGATATTCACCGCCCAATGGTTCCCTCTGTCATCTGCTCGAACTGTGGCGTACAGGTTGCCGCCGGCGGCCGCTTCTGCGCCGATTGCGGATACCCGGTGGCGCAGTCCACGCTCCCGGGCGGTGAGGCAGAGCCGGCGTTCGACCCGTGGGCCGACGTCCTGACCAAGCTCCGCCGCGCCACCTACGGCGAATACGAAATCAAGAGCGAACTCGGCCGCGGCGGCATGGCGATCGTCTTCCTCGCCCACGACTTCCGGTTGAGTCGCAAGGTGGCGGTGAAGGTGATGCTCCCGGGGCTGCTCTACACCGAACGCGGATGGGAGCGGTTCCTTGCCGAGGCGCGTACGGCCGCCAAGCTCGACCACCCGAATGTCTCCTACATCCATTCGGTGAAGGACAAGGACCGGTTCTTCTACTTCGTCATGAAGTACGTGGACGGCCGTCCGCTCGACGACATCCTCTCGCGCTCCGGTCCTCTCTCGATCCCGGTGGCGCAGTCGATCCTCGTGCAGGTGGCGCGTGGCCTCGAATACGCGCACCGAGAGGGCGTGGTCCATCGCGATATCAAGCCCGCCAACATCATGATCGACAAGAAGGGCAACGCGATCGTGATGGACTTCGGCATCGCGCGCGTGGAGGACACGGCACGGTTCACGCAGACCGGCGCCGCCATCGGCACGCCGGCGTACATGAGCCCCGAGCAATGTCGCGGCAACGAAGTGGCGGCGGCGAGCGACCAGTACTCCCTCGGCGTGGTCGCGTACGAACTGTTCAGCGGCCGGCCGCCCTTCAATGGGTCGTCCGCTGAACTGCAGGTGGCGCACATGCGGGATGCACCGATGCGCGTTGAGCAGCTTCGGCCGGACCTGCCTCCGGAGCTCGCGAACGCCGTCATGCGCATGCTCGAGAAGGACCCGGCCAACCGATTCGCATCGTTTAGCGACCTCATCGCCATCTTCGGTGCCGGCATCGATCCACACGCGGTGCCGATCGCCGATCAACTCACCGCACTCATCCTCAGCGGCCCTCCGCGCCGCCAGTCGCTGCCGTCGTCCACCTTGAGTCCACTTCCGGCCATGCCGGTGGATGCGCAGTCGGGTACACCAAACAGTCCTCCGCCGTTCAACGAGCCGGCTTCCGATCCCGATGCCCCGACGCAGCCGACACCGATCGCTCTCTCCGACGCCAACACCGCCGAGACCGAGTTGATGCCGGTCAGCGCAGAACGGCCACGCGCCGTGGCCGCCGCGAAGCCACGACGTGTGCCTGCTCTGATCGCGGGCGTCAGCGTGGTGGTTCTCGTCATCGCGGTCATGCTGATGCGTTCGTCACGGAACGGGATATCGACGGCACCGCGCGCCGTGCCGCAGGCCGACACGACACCGACGACGGCGGGCGCTGCCGTCGTGACCGCGCTTGGCGATTCGATTGTCGTCGGGCACGGGCCGGATGCGAACGTTGCCCTTAAAGGCGTCCTGCCGCGCACCGTGTCGCCCTACGCCATCGCCATTTTCAGCCTTGCACTCAACAAGGGGAGCAAGGTCACGGTCGGCGACACGGTGCGCGTCAAGTTGGACGCCCTCGACGATAGCGGCCTGCGCGTCACGTCGCCACAGATCGTGTGGGTCACGTCCAACCCGCGCATTGCGACGTTTGCCGGCCCCGGCCGCCTGGTTGGCGTGCGCGAAGGAAAGGTCACCATCACCGTCTCCGCCGGCACAACGACGGGATCGCTCAACGTGACCGTCGGGGGGCGGGCAAAACAGTCCGGCGCGCAGCGCAAGCAGTGACGCGCGTTGTAGTGAACATTCGCGCACATGTCCTGCGCACCTGCAGGGTCCTGATGAGCGTGAGGTCCGAGGTTTGGTGTTTGGGCATGGCGTCCGATCGATCAGGCATCGTCAGGCACGGGTTCGCGCTGCAGGCGCTCATGCAGGCGCTCGCGCTTGCTCAGCCCGGCCCGCGAGGCGCATATTGCGCTATGCAGCCGATGCTCGCCCGACAGAACGAACGGATCCGCGCCATGACGGCGGATGAGAAGGTGCGTCTTTCTCAGGCGCTCTGGCGTGAGGCGTGGGAAGTCGCGGCCGCCGGGGTCGGTGCGCGACATCCCGACTGGTCCGCCGAGCGGATTGCCGAAGGCGTGCGCGAGATGATGCATGACGCCGGCGCCTAGCCTCATCGGACTGTTCGTCGCGCCGATCAACCGGGCAGGCATCGAGTACATGGTTACCGGCGGCCTCGCCGCCGTGGTGTACGGCCACCCGAGGCTGACACTGGATATCGACCTCGTCATCCGGTTTGCCGCGCACGAGGCCGGCACATTTGCCGCGCTCTGGTCGCCTGATGCGTTCTATTGCCCGCCCGCCACGACGATCATCGAGGAACACGGCCGTGGCTCACACGGCCACTTCCACGTGATCCACAAGGAGTCCGCCATGCGTGCGGACGTCTACCTGGCCGGCGCCGACGAGTTGAGCGCTTGGGCATTGCCGCAGCGGGTCGCCCGCACGGTGGAAGGCGAGACCGTGCAGTTTGCGCCCATCGAGTACGTGATCGTCAACAAGTTGCGCTACTTCCAGATGGGTGGGTCAGATCGTCACTTGCGCGACGTGGCGAGGATGATGGAGATCAGCGGCGAAGTAGTGGATCTGCCGACGCTGGACGGGTGGATTTCGCGTTTGAACCTTGCCGCCGAGTGGGCGAAGGCGCGTGCGTACGAGGGCCGTGAGTAGCGTGAGGTCCGAGGTTGAGCTTCGCTCTCCTGCGGATCACCCGGAGGGCACCGAAGGTGAACTCCTCGATGGCCCATTACCATCCCCCGTCACGGAATGCGCCGTGGCGGGGCATCGTGTTTTAGCGCGTGGGGGCCACGTAGCAGCCGTGCGGGTCGCCAATCCCAGCCCCCGCAACGCGCCCGTCGCCCGACGTCACGCGCCGGTCACGGCTGTGCGGCGAACGCGCCACGAACGCCTGCATGCGGTTGTATCCGCGGCGTGACGCCCGTAGCCTTCGCGACGCATGCATGCTCCCATCGCTCGCCCGGCCCTCCGCGACCGGCCCTTCGTCCGCTTTCTCGCACTCGGGCCCCTCGGCCTCTCGCTCGGCGCCGCGCAGTACGAACTGCTCTGGATGCTGAACCCGCTGAGCACGTTTCGCGCCGGCAGCACGTGGGTCATT
>CAYHCW010000383.1:0-3452 GCA_964355025.1 uncultured Gemmatimonas sp.
GGCCGCCAGGCGTGGGGCAAGAGCGTCATCACGCTCGGCATGGTCGACTCGGCGCGCAAGGCCGGCACCGATGTGATGATCGACCAGTATCCGTTCACGGCGTCGTTCACCGGGCTCGATGTGCTCGTGCCGCCCTGGGCGCTGTCCGGCGGGCGGGAGGCGCTGCGGAAGCGGCTCGACAACCCTGCGCTCAAGGACAGCATCACGCGCGGCATCATCGACCTCATCATGAATGACCGGGGCGGCGGCGACATCAGTCGGGTGCAACTGTCGATTGTGGCGTGGGACAAGTCGCTGCAGGGGAAGACGCTCGCCGACTGGGCCGCGCGTCGCAACCTGAAGCCGACGCCGGAGAATGCGGTCGGGCTGATCCTCGAGGGCGTGCTGAATGGCGGCGCCGGCGTCGTGTACCACGTCATCGATGAAGCCGACGTGAGGCGCATCATGGCGCATCCCATGACGATGATCGCCAGCGATGGGCGCCTCACCGCGCTGGGCGAGGGAGTGCCGCACCCGCGCAACTACGGCACCTTCCCGCGCGTGCTCGGCAGGTACGTGCGCGACGAGAAGGTGCTGACGCTCGCGCGGGCGGTGAACAAGATGACGGGGATGCCCGCAGCGCGGCTCAACATCCGCGACCGCGGCTGCCTTCGCGTGGGATGCGTCGCCGACATCACCATCTTCGACGCTGCCACGGTGAAGGATGTCGGCACCTTCACCGATCCGCATCACTACGCTGAGGGCATTCCCTGGGTGCTGGTGAATGGCGAACCGGTGGTGGCCAATGGCGTGTTCACGGCGGCACGCCCTGGGCGCGTGGTGCGGCGGCCGGTGCGTCCGTAAGCGGACGCACCAGCTCGGCTAGAACATCAGGTTGATGCCAATGGACGGGAGCAAGCCAATGCTCTCATCCTTCAGCACGCTCCCGCTGCGCGGGTCCCAGCGGTTGCTGCCCACGCTCTTGGCGCCGGTGACGTTCTGCAGGTCGAGGTACGCAATCAACTGGCGGTGCGCGAAGCTCCACCGACGGTCGGCGCGCAGGTCGAGCGAGGCAAACGTCGGCAACCGCCCACCGGCATTGTAGCGCGCAAAGTCCTGCTGGCCCGCGCGCGGCCCCGACGTGATGAACGGCGTCGTCGGCAGCCCAGCGGCCGCGCGGACCTTGCCGCTGAATTCCCACCGGGCATTGGGGCGCCATCCGCCGAGCAGGTTGGCGATCCATCGCGTCTCGAACGCGCCGGGGCGCGCCACGCCATCAATCGAGGTGAATTCGGTGCGGTTGAGGCTGACCGTCGCGAGGCCGTACACGGGTACGCTGCTCAGCACCTTGCGCGCGAGGAACTCCACGCCGTACGACCGGCCGGTGCCGGTGCTGCGCAGCGGTTCGAGGCCGAACGGGATATCGGTGGTGATGTCGTCAAAGCCGGCCGGAGCCAGCACGGCCTGCGGCCGCCAGACGCGCGACGGCATGCCGTCGTACCGCTGCAGGTACGCCTCGGCTTGCACCTTGAGGTCCGGCCGAACCTCGCGCTCGATGCCCGCCACCAGGTGATCGGCGCGGAACGGACGCAGCGCGTTGCGGTTGCTAGCATCGCCGATGAGCCAGATGTACTGCGGGGACTGCCAGTAGCGCCCGGCGGCCATGGTGAGCGTGGTGTGATTGCCCACACCCACGCGCGCACCAAGCCGCGGGCTGAACCGGAAGGCGTTGTCGAGAAAGGCGTACAGGTCGCCGCGCGCGCCGGCCGTGAGGCGCACGCGCGGCATCGGCTTCCAGCTCGCCTGCGCGTACACACTGCCGCGCGCCGCGGTGAACGACGTGTCCATGGTGAGCGGGTGCGGAATGCCGGCGTCGTCGGTCCGCGCGAAGCCCGGGAGCGTCACCCCGTACGCGAGCGTGCTTGCGAACTTCACCATGGCGCCGCCGCTCACCTCCAGCCCGTCGCGCGGCTCCAGCTGCACGTCGGCACGCAGCAACTGCTCGCCCTCGGTGCTGTTGGCGCGGAAAATGGGGGTGGGCGGCGACAGCGAGTCGTTCTGCAGGGTGCGGTAGCGCGACCAGGTGCGGCCCAGCGTGACGTCGAGCACGCCGCGCGACAGCACGCGCTTGAGCGTCACGCCCGAGAAGTACTGCTGCTGGTCGTTGGCCACCACGCGTGAGTTGTCGTAGCGGTTGTCCGCGGTCTCGTTGTTGAATGAGACGTCGTCGAGCGCGCCGATGGTCAGCACCGACAGCGTGGTGGCGCTGCCGAGACGTTGCGTGGCCTTGAACGTGAGGTCGGTGTACGCGGGAATGAAGCCGAACCCCGCCGCCTTGAAGACGAGGTCGAGGTACGAGCGCCGCACGCCCAGCAGGAAGCTGCCGCGCGATCCCAGCGGACCTTCGACAAACGCCCCGTATCCCGTGGCCGACAGGTTCAGCTCGCCGCCGAACGACCGGCTTCCCTCGCGCAGGGTCAGGCTCGTCACCGAATTGGTGCGGTCGCCGTAGCGCGCGCCAAAGCCGCCGGCGCTGAACTGCGTCTCGTCCACGAACTGGATGTTGATGAGCGACAGCGGCCCGCCGGTGGACCCCTGGCTGCCGAAGTGGTTGATGTTCGGCACTTCGATGCCGTCCACGACGAACAGGTTCTGGTACGGCGCGCCGCCGCGCACGGCCAGGTCGTTGCGTCCCGCCTGCGTCACGGCCACGCCCGGCAGCAGCGCCACCGCGCGAATCACGTCCTCCTGCACCCCGGGCGCACGCCGCGTCTCCTCCCGGCTCAGCGTCGTGGTGCTCACTTGCGCGTCCGCTGGCGGCGCAAAGTACGACGCCTGCACCTGCACCGCCGCCAGGTTCAGCGCAGCGGGCGACAGCTTCACCAGCACCTCAACAGGCTTGGTGACCGACACGGCCACGTCGGACACGGAGAGGGGCGAGTACCCAATGGCGCGCGCCTGCAGCGACACGACGCCCACAGGGACACCCGTGATGCGGAAGCGCCCGGTTTCGTCGGCTTGCGCCCCGCGCCCGGTGCCCGGCACCAGCACCTGCGCCAAGGGTATGGGCTGCTGCGTGATGGCGTGCACCACGCGCCCTTCAATGGTGCCGGTGCGCGCGGGCGCCTGGGCGGCAGCAGTCGACGCGGCGAAGAAGAACAGGACAGACAGGCTGCGAACAATCATCGTCCGTGGTTCAGAAGGGTCAGCAGCAAATCCGGCCACCAAGCCAGGGTCTGCCACAAATGAACGCCGAGGCCAGAGGCTGAAGTTCCCCCCTCCCTCCGCACCAAACCCCCGCACCCCGCACCCCCCCCCCCCCCCACCCCCCCCCCCCCCCCTGACCCCAAACCCCAAAAACACCTCCCCCCCCCCCCCCCCCACCAAAACCCCCAACCCCCCCCTGCTCCCCCCTCACACCCCGTAAACCCGCCCCCACCCCCCGGTGTCCTTGGGGGTCACCGACCACCGGG
>CAYHCW010000384.1:0-3442 GCA_964355025.1 uncultured Gemmatimonas sp.
CGAGGCGCTCCGCGCCGAAGGCCCCGAGGGGCTCGACCGGCTCGACAACGTGCGCGCCATGGTCGAGGGCGCCGCCGAGACGGTGGTCGATGACGGCGGCGAGCTGGGGCTGCGCCCGCTCGACCACTTCCTGCAGAAGGCGATGCTCGTCGCCGCCATCGACCAGATGGGACCCGACGGCGATGCGGTGACCCTGATGACGGTGCACACCGCCAAGGGGCTCGAGTTTCCGGTGGTCTTCGTGTCGGGCATGGAGGACGGCCTGTTTCCGCTCGCCCGCGCCTTCGACGATCCCGACGTGCTCGAGGAGGAGCGCCGGCTGCTGTACGTCGGCATCACGCGCGCCGAGCGAAAGCTCTTCCTGACGTGGGCCACGGCGCGCCGGCGCAATGGCGAGTTGATGCCCGGCATCCTGTCGTCCTTCCTCACCCCGGTGCCGGCCGATCACTTCGAGTCGCGCATGACGTCGAAGTTGCGCGGCAGCGCCAGCGCCTTCGCGTACACATCGCCCTCGCAGCGCCGCCCAGGATCGCCGATGACGCGTCCCAGCGCGTGGGAGACGCCCGCCGAGGAGGAGTCGCAGGTGGCGCCGCGGTACATCAAGGGAGCGCGCGTCAAGCACAAGGCGTTCGGCACCGGCACCATCCTCGAGCTCTCCGGCACGGGACGTGACACCAAGGTCACCATCGAGTTCGACGACGAGACCATCGGGCGCAAGCGGTTGGTGGTGGCCTTCGCCGGCCTCGAGCGCGACGACGAGTGAACGCCGGGTGCGGCGCCTGATGCCTGCCGCGCCGTGATGCCCGCCGACTGACTCAGCTCGCCGGGCGCGCCGGCACGTAGAGCGGTTCGGCGAGCTGCCCGCTGAACCCGAGCGTCGTCGGGGGCAGTCCGAAGTGGCGGCCGGCGGCCGTTCGCGCCGTCTCCTCGTCGCCCATCCGCATTGCCGTGCGCCGCACCGCCTTGGCCGCGCGCAGCGGCTCCTCGCCCGACGGGTCGTGGGCGTACGGTTCGCTGCCGTCCATGCGCCGCAGGAAATCGATCACGAAGTCGAACGATCGCGTGAGGTACCTGCCGACATCGCGTTCGGCGAGGTCCCACCGGCTTTGTTCGGCCATCAGCGTGAAGATCCGCTGCCAGCTCTCCGCGTCCGTCACGCGCACCATGCCGCGGAAGATCCGGCGGTTGGTGTGCGTGCTGAAGATGGTCGGGCTGAGGATGCGGTCGAGATGATCGTCCGAGCGCGCGTGGTCGAGCAGGATGATCTCGTGGGCGCGCCGGCTGTGCTGCGCGCCGAGGTGCGTCTCGAACCGGCTCTCCCAGTACGAATGGCCGATGGCGTTCGTGCTCGACGTGACGGCGAGCTGGTGCGGCACGAACCAGTTGTGGGCCACCACGTCGGCGGCGAGGTGCGACAGGTAGCCGTAGGCGAAGGCCTTCAGCGTCTCGTCGCGCGCGCGGTCGAGGATCTCCAGGCCAACGTACCAGTGATGGCAGTGCCGCCCGAAGCGGGCGTACTTCTTGGCGATGCTCGTATCAGCGGCAATCGAGCCGTACAGGAAGTCATACGGGAACGCCTGCAGCAACTCGGCGATGCTCGCCGGAAGCAACGACGCCGAGCGCAGCACGGCCTCGCCAAGCAGGATGTGGGTGCCGGGCGTCCAGGCGTACGCGACCGCCGGCGTGAGCGCGAGCAGCAGCAACAGCGCTGCCGCGCGGCGCAGCAAGTCACCGCGCACCGCGGGGCCGGGGAGGGGCCGGAGACTCACGGGCTCAGGCGGGTGGACGGCGCCCGCGTCCGCGCCGCCGACGCCGCCGTGGCGCGGGCGCGCTCGGCGGCCCCTCTGGCGCGGCCGACGCGTAGGGCGAGTCATCGCGCTCGTCGTCCGGCGGCTCGTCGCGCTCGTCGTCCGGCGGCTCGTCGCGCTCGTCGTCCTGCGGCACGTGGCGCTCGTCGCGTGCCTCGGGGACGTCGCGCACGTCGTGCCGCCGCTTGCGCGCCGCCGCCGCCGGCGGCGCCGCCGGCGCCGCCGCCTGCGGCCGCAAGACCCGCGCCCCCCACTTGATCGTGTTCAGCGCAGCGCCCGCCACGTCGGCCACGGCATCGGCCTTGCCGGTCACGCGGCCCAGCAGGTCACCGAACTCATCGATGCGGTCGGCAATGCCGCTCACCGAGTCACGCACCCTGCTGGTCGCCTCGGTCAGCGCCTCGGCGGCCAGCACGGCGTCCTTGCGCACGACGTCGGTGAGCACGCGGACGTTTTCGGCGGCCGACGTCGCGCTGGCGATCATCGGGTCGACCTTCGACGTGAGGCGCGCGAGTTGTTCGTGCATGAGCTGCTGCGCCTTCCACATGCGGTGGAAGATGAGGGCCAGCAGCACGACCACCACCAGCGTGACGATCTGCGCCAGCCCCGCGGCGACGAAGATGGCTTCCTCGAACCCGGTACGGATGGGCGGCACCTGACGGACCATCAGCGTGTCGGCGGCGAGCAGAAGGTAGAGAGGCATCATCCTCGTAGCATCCCCGGTTCCACCGACAAATGCAAGGGTGGAATCGCGGACTCCCTGCGAGTGATTGCCTGAGTCACGTCGTTGTCGCGCCGCTTTCCGCCGTCCCGCGCCGTCCTCCGCTTCGTAGTCCGCCCTCGAATTCCAATTCCGCATTCCGCGTTCCGGTTCTATGTTCTCGGTATGAGATTCCTCGTCGAAGGCGGCCGCCCGTTGAGCGGCATCATCCGCCCGTCCGGCAACAAGAACGCGGCCCTTCCCATCGTGGCTGCCACGCTCCTCACCGAGCATCCGGTGACGCTCACCAATGTGCCGCGCATCCGCGACATCGAGATTCTCGTGGAGCTGATCGGCACCACGGGCGCCGAGGCGCGCTGGACGGGACCCAACGAGCTCTTCGTGCACGCGCGCACGGTGTCGGCACGCGCGCTCGACCTCGAGATGTGCAAGAAGATCCGCGGCTCCATCCTGCTGGCCGCGCCGTTGCTGGCCCGCTGCGGCGAGGTGACGCTGTCGCCGCCCGGCGGTGACGTCATCGGACGGCGGCGGCTCGACACGCACTTTCTCGCGCTCGAGCAGCTCGGCGCCGATCACGTGCTCTCCGACCGCATCACGTTCCGCACCAAGGGGCTCATCGGCGCCGACGTCTTTCTCGACGAACCCAGCGTCACCGGCACCGAGAACGCGGTGATGGCCGCCGTCGCGGCCACGGGCTCCACCATCCTGCGCAATGCCGCCAGCGAGCCGCACGTGCAGGACCTGTGCGAGTTCCTCGTCTCGCTCGGCGCGCGCATCGAGGGCATCGGCACCAACACCGTCACCATCCACGGCGGCGCCACGCTCGGCGCCGCGACGCACGCCATCGGTCCCGACCACATCGAGGTTGGCTCGTTCATCGGGCTGGCCGCGGTGACGCGCAGCGAACTGCGCA
>CAYHCW010000385.1:0-3420 GCA_964355025.1 uncultured Gemmatimonas sp.
CCCGAGATGTTGAAGAAGTCGAACGCCATGCCGTAGATGATCATGCTGAGCACCAACAGCCCGAGGCCCGACCCCGGGTTGCCCACCGCGAAGAGCCCGAAGCGGAACACCCAGGCGAAGATGCTGATCAGCATCACCGTCTTGATGCCGAAGCGCCTCAGGAAGAACGGGATGGTGAGGATGAACAGCGTCTCCGAAATCTGCGAGATGGAAAGCAGGAGGTTCGGATGCGCCACACCGAAGCTGTCGGGGTAGGCGGTCTTGAAGTCGTCGAGGAACGCGCCGCCAAAGGCGTTGGTGATCTGCAGCGCGGCGCCGAGCAGCATCGCGAAGATGAAGAAGACGAGCGTCTGCCGCCGCTTGAGCAGCACGAAGGCGTCGAGTCCGAGGGCCGTCACGAACGAACGCTTGCCGCCGGACGCGGCGGTCGGCGGGCACGCGGGCATCGTGAAAGCGTAAAGCCCGAGGAGAAGCGCCGAGCCGGCGCTGATGTACAGTTGGAGCGGGCTCTTGGTCCAGCCGGCAAAGTCCACCATCCACATGGCGCCGATGAAGCCCACCGTCCCCCAGACGCGAATCGGCGGGAAGTGCGTAATGACGTCGAGGCCCTTCTGTTCCAGCACCTTGTACGACACGGTGTTGGCCAGCGCGATGGTCGGCATGTACACCATCGCGTTGAGCAGCATGATCAGGTACAGCGTCTTGTAGTCCGTCACGGTCGATGCCCACAGCAACAGACCGGCCCCAATCAGGTGGCAGAGTCCGTACACCTTTTCGGCGTTGAGCCACCGGTCGGCCACGATGCCGAGGAGCCCCGGCATGAAGAGCGACGCGATGCCCATCGTCGCGTACACGCTGCCCACCTCACCGCCGGTGAAGCCGAGCGTGACGATCATGTAGCCGCCCAGCGAAATGAGCCACGCTCCCCACACGAAGAACTGCAGGAAGTTCATGACCGTCAGGCGCAGCTTGATGCTCATGGCAGGAGATCCTGGTCGTGGGCAGGGTGGCGTCATGCGAAGCTGGAACCCGCAGAATATAGTGCGGCATCGGCGATCGCGTGCTCACGGCGCGTGCCTGCGGCGCGGCGGCGCGGCGGCGCGGCGGCGCGGCGGGCAGTGGCCGCTCGGAGATTCCGGCGGCCCCTACCTCAGCCCCACCCGCCGCCGCATCACCCACTCCGCGCACAGCGCGGCGAGCAGCAGGGCGTACCACCACCAGCCGCTGCGCAGGCTCGTCGCCGCGCCGCGAGACGCGTCGCCCGCGACGACGTTTCGGGAACTCACCGGCCGGCGCGGAACCCATTCCGCCCCGGGGTTCACGACGAACACCGACGTGCCGCCACCGACGGTCGCACGCCAGACGCCCGCCGCGAGCGGAGCCGACGTCGCCACTCCCGTTGCCTCCGAGAACCGCAGGGTCACCGAGTCTTCCGCCGTGGCGCCGTCGCGGCGCAACCGCACGGTGACCATCGAATCTCGCCCAGCCCCGCGTCGCCACGTCACGGGCTCGCCCTCCCGCATCCACGCCGATGCCACGTGTGCCGGGCGCTCGTCGGTGTCACCTCGCACCATCCAGTCAAAGACGCCACCCCATACGGCGGCAAAGGCGTCGGCCGAGCGCCCGCCTCGAAAGCGCCACCTCCAGAGTCCGCGCGCCGGCATCACGGCGATGCGGCGCGGGGCATCGTCACCCGCGAGGACCACGCGTTCATCGAACCGACGACCGCGCCGGGCCGCGAGCGCGCTCCACGCGGTACCCGCCGGCGACGGCCCCAGCGCCAGGGGCGGCAGCGAGTCCCACGCGATGCCGCCGAGCGACGGCGTCAGTGGCGACGCCCCCGCGCGCTCGGTGAAATACTCCCCATCGTCGTCGCGCGGCGGAACGACCAGCAGCAGCGAGCCGCGGGTGAACGCCCGTGGAGGGCCAAACACCGCCGTGTCGCCGTGCAGCACTGCCACCGGCGCACGCGCGAGCGCGTCGCGCACCAGGGCCTCATCGACGGGTGCCAGCGTACCTTCCTGACGCCATTGGCCCGGCGCCACGCGCACGAACGCGCGTACCGTCAGCGCCATGGCGCCGCGCATGAGGTCGAGCGCAAAGCGCGCGTCCTCGTCGGGCGACGAGGTGACGAAGACGGCGGTCGGGCCACCGCGCACGTCGAGCACCGTAGCCAGCGTGTCGTTGTGATGCTCCGCGTCGGCGCTCGAGAGGGCGATGACCCGCACCACCAGCGCCTCCCGCCGATCGGGCACCCTGACGAGCACGCGCCACTCCCGCTCGCTCCACGCCGGCAGGGCGCCCAGCGATGCCACGGCGAGCGGTGTGCCATCGGCCAGCCGCACGACGCCGGTGAGCGCCGGTACGGGAGCACCGGCCGACACGAACAGCACACGCAGCTCCACCGAATCTCCGGGCGCCGCCGCGCGCGCCAATTCGAGCGATCGCACGGCAACATCCACGACCGCCGGGGCGGCAAGGACCTCGACGCGCGACCCCGCGGGAAGCTGGTCCAGAGCCTCCGCGTCATCCAGCTGCCCGTCGGTGATGACGGTGAGCGGACGACCAAGGGCCGCTGCCCGGTCAACGGCCGTGCCGACACGCGACGCCGCATCGGCGGGGCGCTCAGGTACGGCGCCGGCGCGCAGGGAATCACCGAAGAGCAGCACCTCGGCGCCGCTGGCGCCGGCTCGCCGCGCGGCGTCGGCAAAGCGACTCGTCGCGCTGCCGCCCTGCGCCCAGCTCCCCGAAACGTCCAGCGCAACAAGGGCGCGCAACCGGCGGGCGCCAAGCGGCGCGTCGAGCAAAAGCGCCACCGCGAGCAGCACGGCGAGGGTCCGCAGGGCCACAAGCCCGCGCCGATAGCCGTCGTGCGGCAACGGCCACCCGTACAGAAAAACAGCGGCGAGCGCGCCCGCAGAAGCTGCCATCAACCAGGGGATCATCGTTGATAAACGTACTGTGTGCGCCCCGAGGCGCCGCCGAGCGCGTTCAGCGCCGCGCGCTGGACGCCGGCGAACTGCGCCTTCTCCGCGCCGCTGAGTGCGACCCCCGCCGACTGCCGCAGGGCATAGCGCGGGTCGCGCTGCGCACCGTTCACCAGCACCTCGAAGTGCAAATGCGGCGCGGTGGCGAGCCCGGTGGCGCCCACGTAGCCAATGGTCTGGCCCTGCGTGACGGCGCGCCCGGCGCGCATACCCGTGGCAAAGCCGCGCAGGTGCCCGTAGCGCGACACGAAGCCGTTGCGGTGCCGGACGTCGAGCACGTTGCCATAGCCGCCCTTGTGCCCGGCAAAGACCACGGTGCCGTCTCCAATGGAGCGCACGGGAGTTCCCGACGCCGCGGAGTAGTCGGTGCCCTTGTGCGCGCGCCAGATGCCGAGGATCGGGTGCTTGCGCCGGCCAAAGACGCTGGAGATGC
>CAYHCW010000386.1:0-3419 GCA_964355025.1 uncultured Gemmatimonas sp.
TTCATGAAGTGGGGCGAGCAGCATCCCGCGCGGCACGACCTGTCGCGCCTGCGCCTGCTGGGTACGGTGGGCGAGTCCATCAACCCCGAAGCCTGGATCTGGTACAACCGCGTCATTGGCGGCGAACGCTGCCCGATCGTCGACACGTGGTGGCAGACGGAGACGGGAGCCATCGTCATTTCGCCGCTTCCGGGCGTGACGCCCACGAAGCCGGGGAGTGCGACCAAGACCCTCCCGGGGTACTTCGCCGCGCTGCTCGACGCGAACGCCGGGGATATTCCGGTCGGCGGCGGCCTGCTGGCGCTCACCAGGCCATGGCCGTCGATGCTCCGAACGATCTGGGGTGACGACGCGCGCTACGTGGAGACCTACTTCTCCAAGTGGCCGGGGCGTCCCGACCTGTACTTCCCCGGCGACGGCGCCAAGAAGGATGATGACGGCTTCTACTGGATCCTCGGGCGCGTGGACGACGTGCTGAACGTCGCCGGCCACCGGATTGGCACGATGGAAGTGGAGAGCGCGCTGGTGGAGCACCCGGCGGTCGCCGAGGCGGCGGTCGTCGGCAAGGCGCACGAACTGAAGGGGCAGTCCATTGCGGCGTTCGTGACGCTGCGCGACGGATTCCACCAGAGCCCGGCGCTGCGCGACGAGCTGCGCGAGTTCGTGGCCGAGAAGATCGGCGCCATCGCGCGGCCCGACGACATCCTGTTCAGTGCCGACCTTCCCAAGACGCGCTCGGGCAAGATCATGCGCCGGCTGCTGCGCGACATTGCGGAGGGGCGGACGTTGGGGGATACAACCACGCTGGCGGATCCGTCGGTCGTCGCTTCATTAAGGGAGCAGTATGAGAGTGAGGAATCGTAATCCCCGACGCCGGGGCCGGCCGGACGCAACGCACGCACCCTGAGGTGATGCATGGCTTCTGACCTTCGCGCTGCCCTGCAGGACGCCCTGGGCGCCGACTACCTGATCGACGAGGAGCTGCCGCGCGGCGGCATGTCGCGCGTGTTCCTTGCCACGGAGTGCGCGCTCAATCGCCGCGTCGTGCTCAAGGTGCTCGACCCCGAGCTGGCCGCTACGCTCAGCGCCGAGCGGTTCAAGCGCGAGATTTCCCTGGCGGCACGCCTGCAGCATCCACACATCGTGCCACTGCTGCATGCGGGCGCGACGGACGGCAAGCTGTTCTACACGATGCCGTTCGTGGAAGGCGAGTCGCTGCGCGAGCTGATGGCGCGGGAACGGCCGATGTCGATCGAACGCGTCACGCAAATCCTCGTGGAAGTCGCCGGCGCGCTCGACTACGCGCACGCCCAGGGCGTCGTGCATCGCGACATCAAGCCCGAAAACGTGATGCTCTTTCACGGACAGGCGGTGGTGCTCGACTTCGGCATCGCCAAGGCCGTGAGCGACGCCGCGTCGCAGGACAGCGCCGCCCCGCGTCTTACGCTGCAGGGCACCAGCCTGGGCACCCCGACGTACATCGCGCCCGAGCAGGCGGCGGGCGATCCGTCGCTGGACCATCGCGCCGACATCTACAGCGTGGGCGCCGTGGCGTACGAGATGCTGAGCGGGCATCCGCCGTTCCGCGGCAAGTCGCCGCAAGCGGTGATGATCGCGCACGCGAAGGAAGTGCCTGAACCCATCGGCAAGCGCCGTCCCGACACCCCGGCGACGCTGGCCAGGCTGGTGATGAAATGCCTGGAGAAGGTGCCCGAGCGGCGCCCGCAACGGGCTGCGGAGTTTGAGCGGGCGCTGCGCCCGAGCCGGGCGACGGGCGGTGTGCGAGGCCTGCTCGAGCGTGCGCCGTGGTGGCTGCCGTGGGTGATGGCGGTGGTGGCGACGGCAGCGGCCTTGCTGAGAAGATAGGTGCTAGGTGCTAGGTCCTAGGTGCTAGGTGCTAGGTGCTAGGTGCTAGGTGCTAGATTGACGGTATCTATCTAGCACCTCGCACCTAACGCCTAGCCTCTGTAACCAACTCCCTCCCCCACTCGTAATTACCATATGCTCGACAAGTTCCTCCCCGAATCGCTGTTCCCGCGCAAGCTGCAGCCGGCCGTTGAGCGCCGGATGCGCCTGGCGCAAGCGCGTGCCGAGGAGGCGTTGGTGCGCACCCACGTCGAGAATGCGCTCAGCTTTGTCGATGCGCTCGCCGAGGAGCTGCCGTTCGACCGTGCGATCGACACCTACATTCGCGAGATGTCGGTGGCCGAGCCCCTCGCCTCCGTGGTCGTGACGCGCGTGCTGGTGGTGCTCGGACGTGAGCTCCTGCCGGCCCGGCGGGAAGAACAGGGCGACGACCTGCGACCCCGCCTGCGCCTCAGCGAGGCCTCCGGCGCACGCCACGGGCAGATCAAGCGAGCGTAGGCGCGGGAGCGCCCGCAGACGATGAAGGCCGGCATCCTCACGGGACGCCGGCCTTTCTCCCGTTCGGGCCTGTCGTGCTCAGCCGGCCTTCGGCGCCTTCAGCTCCATCACCGAGAGCGCAAACAGCACCACCACCACGATCGCGCTGATGACGCAGTACATGCAGATGGCGTGAATGACGTACAGCTCGAGATACGTGAGCCAGCCGCTGAAGAGCACGCCCCATCCGCTCATCACCGCGAGCGCCACCGCGAGGCGGCGGTCGCTCTCGAACTTTTCCGTCGTACTGAGCACCGCGACGGCGAACATCGCGATGAAGTAGGCGACGCCCCAGAAGGCGACGGGTTGCCCGAGGAGCATGGCCCACTTGCTGGTGTTCACCGTCTCGCAGCTGCCAATGCCGCAGCTGAGCGAGCCGATGACGCCGATCTTGTACAGCGCGAGGTACGTCGCGACAAACAGCCCGACGAGGGCGAGTGCCGCGATGGCCATCCGTCGCGTCACTTGCTGCCCTTCCTGGCGGTGTCGGTGGTGCCGGCCTTCGCAATCTCTTCGTCGACCAGTCGCTTGATCAGATCGTAGCTGAGCTGGTCAGAGTACTTCTTGCCACCGATGATGATCGTCGGCGTCATGTTGACGCCGAGCCGCTCGGCCTCGGCCCCGCTGGCCTTGATGCTCGGGTAGTGCCTCTTGCTGTCGTAGCACTCCTCGAACTTGCCCTTGTCGAGTCCGATGTCGTTGGCGTATCCGACCATCTTCTTGTCGGGACTCGACGTCGCCTGCGTATTCCAGAGGTCCTGCGTATAAAACAAACGGTCGTGCATCTCCCAGAACTTCCCCTGCTCGTTGGCGCAGTACGCCGCGTTGGAAGCCGCCCACGTGTTCAGGTGCATGGGGAGGGGAAACACGAAGAACTGCATGGAGGCCATGCCGGTCTTGATGAGGCGTTCCCGGACATCTGGCTCCGTCAGCGTGGCGAACTGCGCACACCCGGGGCACTCGAAGTCGGCGAACTCGACGATCTTGACCGGCGCGTCCGGCGAGCCCATGAGGAA
>CAYHCW010000387.1:0-3413 GCA_964355025.1 uncultured Gemmatimonas sp.
CTCATCATGCCCGACCGGTTCGTCAACGGCGATCCGTCGAATGACGCGCCGGCCAAGTCGCCCGACCTCATCGACCGGGCCAAAGGACGCTACTACCACGGCGGCGACATCGCCGGCGTGCGACAGAAACTCCCGTACCTGAAGTCGCTGGGCATCACGGCCATCTGGATGACGCCCATCTACGACAACAATGACAAGGTCAACGAGGTCGAACGGTACGACAACCAGGGCGTCACCGACTACCACGGCTACGGCGCCATCGACTTCTACGCCACCGACGAGCACCTGGGCACGCTCGACGAGTACCGCGCGCTGGTGGACGAGGCGCACGCGCTGGGCCTCAAGGTGATCAAGGACATGGTCGCCAACCACACGGGACCCTACCACCCGTGGGTCAGCGACCTGCCGACGCCCACGTGGTACAACGGCACGAAGGCCCAGCACCTGTCGAACACCTGGCAGGGGTGGACACTCGCCGACCCCTATTCAAACGCCGGCATGCGCAAGGCGACGCTCGACGGATGGTTCGGCGGATTCCTCCCCGATCTCAACCAGGAGGATCCCGAAGTCGCGCGCTACATCATCCAGAACACCCTCTGGTGGGTGGGGATGACCGGCGTGGACGGCATTCGGCAGGACACCTGGCAGTATGTCCCGCGTGCGTTCTGGAAGCCGTGGATGGTCGCGATCCGGCGGGAGTTCCCCGCGCTGCGCGTCGTCGGCGAGACGTTTGACGGCGATCCCGCGGTGATTGCGTTCCACCTCGATGGCACCACCAACTGGGACAAGATCACGACCGGCGTCGACTACCAGTTCGACTTCCCGGTGCACTTCGCCATCCGCGACGTCTTCGCGCGCGGCGGCTCGGTGCGCAACCTCGCCATGACGGTCGCGCGCGACCACGTCTACCCCGACGCCAACCGGCTGTCGCCCTTCCTCGGCAACCACGACGTCGAACGCTTCATGAACGAGCGGGGCGCGACCATCGACGGCCTCAAGCTCGCGACGACGTTCCTGCTCACCACGCGCGGCATCCCGCTGCTGTACTACGGCGACGAGATCGCCATCCCCGGCGGTCGTGACCCCGACAACCGGCGCACGATTCCCGGCGGGTGGCGCGGCGACGCGCGCGACGCCTTCACCGCGGCGGGACGCACGGCCGACGAACAGGCCGCCTGGGCGCACACCCAGCGGTTGCTCCAGCTGCGCGCCGAACGCGCCGAGCTGCGTGCTGCGCCGGTTGAGCACCTCGTGGTCGAGAACCAGCTGTACGTGTTCAAGCGCGGCACGACCGTGATCGTGATCAACAACGACACGGCGGCGGTGGACGCACATATCCCGGTGCCGGTGCTCGGCGCCGACCTGCTTGGCACGTGCCGCCTGCCGGAGTCGTGGGGCACCGGGATGTCGGCGCGCGTGCCCAGGCGCAGCAGCTGCATTTTCCCCGTGGTCAGCGCGGTGCTGCCCGGCCCGTCGCTCGGCGTGACGGGCGATCGGCGCATGCACCCCGCGTTTCCATCGGGGCTCGTCGCCCCGCGCAACGTCGAGGTGTGGCTTCCACCCGGCTATGGCAAGGATCCGTCGGTGCGGTATCCGGTGCTCTACATGCACGACGGGCAGAACGTCTTCGATCCGGCGTCGTCGTACACCGGCGCCGACTGGGCCATCGACGAGTGGATGACGCAGCTCATCGCGCAGAAGAAGGTACGGCCGGCCATCGTCGTCGGCGTGTGGAACACGCCGAAGCGGTTCGAGGAGTACATGCCGCAAAAGGCCGTGCCGGCCGGCGACAGCATGATGTCGGTGCCCGGCCGGAAGACGAGCACCGCCGGCGTGATATCCGATTCGTATCTCAAGTTCCTCGTGACCGAACTCAAGCCGTTCATCGACAAGACGTATCGCACACGGTCGGGCGCCGCCGACACGTTCACCATGGGGTCAAGCATGGGCGGACTGATTTCGTGCTACGCCGTCGCCGAGTATCCACGGGTCTTTGGCGGCGCCGGGTGCGTATCGACACACTGGCCCATCGGCAACGGCGCGGTGATCGACTACCTGAAGCGCACGATGCCCGACCCGAAGACGCACCGCATCTACATGGATCACGGGACCGCCACGCTGGACGCGATGTACGCGCCGTATCAGTTGCGGGCCGATTCGGTCATGCATTCAGCCGGATATACGGATGGTCAGAACTTCATGACCCGCGTGTTCGATGGCGCCGAGCACAACGAACGGGCGTGGCGGGTGCGGGTCGAGGAGCCGCTGCGGTTCCTGCTGGGGCGGTAGGGCCCTGCGGGCGGGCTCAGCGTGCCGGACGAATGCGAATCGCCTGTCCGCCCCCAGCCGCCATCCGGATGCGCATCCGCGTCGTGGCATTCACCGCCTGGCGGCTGATGCTCACCGGCAGCGGATTGTCCCGCCAGTGCGCGCGCGGCCCGTCGGCATACACCTCGGCGACGTAGGCGCGCCCCTTCGGCAGGAAGCCAAGCGTCACCTCGACGGTGCGCGCCTCCTCGTCGGTGATGCCGCCCACGAACCACTCGTCCTTCCCCTTCGCCTTGCGCGCCACCACCACGTCGTCGCCGATCCGCCCGTGCAGCACGCGCGTGGTGTCCCAGTCGACGGCCACGTCGCGGATGAACTGGAACGCCGGCTGTCCCTCGTAGTTCTCGATGAGGTCGGCGGCCATCTGCACCGGAGAGTACAGCACCACGTACAGCGCGAGCTGCTTGGCCAGCGTGGTGCGTGGCCTGGCGTCCTCGGGGCCTCGTGGCACGTTCGTGCCGCTCCGGGTGATCAGGAGGTTGAAAATCCCGGGTGTGAAGTCCACCGGTCCCGCAAGCAGCCGCGTGAAGAAGAGGATGGTCTCGTGCTCGGGCGGGTTGCCGCCCTCGCCGCCCCACGCGTTGTATTCCTGGCCACGCACCCCCTCGCGGGAGAGCATGTTCGGCCACGTGCGCCGCTCGCCGGTGTCCTTGATCGGTTCGTGCATCACGACGCTGATGCCGTGCGCCGCCGCCGTCTCGATGACCCGGCGATGGTGCCGCACCATGTACTGCGACTGGTGGGCGTGGCCGCCGGGATTCACCGTGTCGCCCACGTAGCCCGTCTTGATCGCCGCCACGCCAAGGCGCTGGTACAGCGTGAACGCCGAATCGAGCTGGCGCTCGTAGTTCTCGACGAATGTCCCGGTCTCGTTGTGCACGATGAGCGCGACGCCCTTCTGTTTCGCGTACGCGGCCACGCCGGGGAGATCGTAATCGGGATGCGCCTTCGTGAATGAGAAGCCGTCGCCGTGGAGCATCCAGTTGGTGTCCCACCCGAGGTTCCACCCTTCCACCAACGTGCCGCCCAGCCCGTTGGCCGCCGCGAAGTCGATGTACTTCCGCGTGTTCGCGGTGGTCGCGCCG
>CAYHCW010000388.1:0-3409 GCA_964355025.1 uncultured Gemmatimonas sp.
GCCTCGACGTCCATCGACTTGCCGTTGTACAGGTGCGAGAACTGGGTCAGCCCCACCGGCACCAGCGCCACCGACAGGCAGGCGTCGCCGAAGTTCCACAGGTCGGTGAGCGACTGTTCGAGCACCTCACCGTCATTCAGGCCGGGCACCACGACCATCTGCCCGTGAAACTGGATGCCGCCCTCGACGAGGCGCCGCAGCTGCTCAAGAATGTCGGGCACGCGCGGGTTGCTCAGCAGCACCTTGCGCGCCTCCCACGGGGTGGCGTGCACCGACACGTAGAGGGGCGACAACCGGTATTCGATGATCCGGGCCTCGTCCTTCGCCTTCATGTTGGAGAGCGTGGCGAAGTTCCCGTAGGCGAACGACAGGCGGTAGTCGTCGTCGCGAATGTACAGGTTCCGGCGCAGTCCCTTGGGGAGGCCCTCGATGAAGCAGAACTCGCACCGATTGGCGCAGCGGCGCACCGTCGGGGGCTCGAGTTCGAGTCCCATCGGTTCGCCTTCGGGACGCTCGATGTCGTAGACGACCTCATCGCCGTTGGGAAGGCGCGCTTCGACCTCCAGCACGTCCTCGGCGGTCAGGAATTCCCAGTCGAGAAAATCGGTGAGCGCGCGCCCGTTGACGGAGAGCAACTCCGTCCCGGCGACGATCCCCAGTTCGTCAGCGATGCTGTCTGGTTGTACCCGTACCACACGAACCATGCGATCCTCGGAAGCAAACGGGGAAAGGAGGTGTCGTTCCCCCTTTCCCCGCTGAGACAGCGCCCTTGAGAACGCCTAAAGCAACTTAGCAACTGAGAGGCCGGAAAGCAAGTCCTGCTAAGGACTTCCGGCCGTTGGTCACTTCATTCGATAGCGCCACGCGACGACGCCCGCCACACCAACCTGCGCCGAAAACTCATGGCGCCCCCTCGCTGCAACCTGCTCCGCAGTCACCTCCGCCGTCCCCACAGTCGCTCCGGACTTGTCGAGCAGGTCGAACGACACCGTGAAGTTGGCAATGGACGTGCCGAGGTTCTCCACGGCGCCCGCCAGCGTCAGCAGACTGTCGCGTGCGACGAGGAACCGCGACACGGTCACCCGCGCCGGCAACCTGGACGCCCGGTCGAGATGCGCCAGCACGGAATCCTGGCTCACCTGCCTGACCTTGGCATCGGCGGACTGCGCAGCGCGTTCCTGCCAGACGGCACCGGCGAGCCGCACGACATCGGGGTTCATGGGATCCGCTGCCTGCAGCCGCGCCACCACGTGCGCCATCTTCTCGGGCTGGTGCAGGGCCAGGTACACGTTGGCCACGTTGAACAACGCGTCGCGATACCAGGGATTCTCACGCAGCCCGCTCTCATACAGCACGGCGGCATCGGCAAACTTCTGGCCGTTGGCCTGCACCACCGCCGCCTCGAAGAGCTGGATCGCGGTGTACTTCAGCGGATTGGCCAGCATGTCCGCATAGATGCCGGACACCGACGCCGTGTCACCGGCGTCCAGCAACGAGCGCGCAGAGGCGGCGCGGGCCGTCGATGCGTTGTCGCCGTTCGGCGCGAGCTCCAGGTACGACTTGAACAGCGCGGCGGCACGACGGAGGCCCGCATTGCGAGTCTCCCCGCTCTCCTTCATCGCCTGGTCGCGGGCAAGAACGGCAAGGTTGAACGTGGCCTTCGACGCGTTGGCAAGCACCTGCTGAGCGTTATTCACCAGCGGTGAGCGCGGGGCCACGCGCAGTGCGTGGTTGGCGTACACGATGGCCGAGTCGTACGACTTGGCGTTGTTGAAGTTGATGGCCGCGTTCAGCACGTCGATGAACACCGCGTTGCGATAGCGCGACGTGCTGTCGGCACACGCCGGCCTCTCGCGCTCCACCACACCCATGACCTCGTCGAGCGCCGTCGGCAGGTAGAACGCTCCGTCCGGGTCTTCGGCGAAGCCGAGGTCGGCGCGCGTCGCGCGCAGCACGATGCGGGGCGCCGCATTCTTGAACCACCGGACGTAGACCTGCCCAAGCACGTAGTTTCGCCCCACCTCGTTCCTGAGGCGCTCGGGGTTGGTGGTGAGCCCCCGCACCAGCTGCCGGGTCAGCTTCAGTCGCTCGTCGCGGTCGGCGAGTGCGTCGTGCCTTGCAATGGCGGCCATCGCGCCGGCAAGCTGGACAGGCTTCCGCGTGTCAATCTCGCAGGAGCCCTGGGCGGCCGCGGGTACGGCGAAGGTCACCGCGGTGAGCGCCGAGAGCGCGAAACGAGGGGTTCGCATCATCAGGCTCCGGCGAGAGGGGTGTCACGGTCGGCCGCCCGACGGGCGAGGTCGGAGACCGCGAGCGCTGAACGCCCCAGCGCGCGGGCAGCGCGCTGGACATCGTCCCACTCGGGCTTCACGCGGGCGGAGCCGTCGGGCAGCGTGACTTCCTTGAGTCGGATGGCCTGCCCTTCGACGTCGACGGTCAGCAGCCGACGCGGCAGCGCCCGCCGCGCCACCACCGAACGTCGCACGCCGATGGACGTGCTCTCGGTCAGCAGCAGCGACTCCAGCCGGTCGGCGTCGGCGGGGGCGCAGAGCGCCTCAATGCGCACGCCGGGTCGCCCTTTCTTCATGACCGACGCAAGCAGCGTCACGTCGAGCGCGCCCGCCTCGCGCAGCGCGTCGGCCGCGCCGGCCACGAACTCGCCGCTCAAGTCATCCACATCGCAGGCGAGCAGCACCAGCGTCTCAACTGGCAACGCGTCGTCGGTGGTCGCGAGGATTATGCGCAGTGCATTGGCGCGCCCCGCAGGGTCCTTCGTGCCGGCGCCGTAGCCACTGGCAAGCGGCGTGTAAATGGCGGGCGGTGCGCCGCGCGACAGCACGCGCACAAGCACGGCACCAGTAGGCGTCGCCAGCTCCCCCGAGCCCTCGGGCCCGGAGCGCACCGCGATCCCCTCGAGCAATCGCAGAGTGGCGGGCGTCGGCACCGCCATGCGGCCATGCGCCGCGTCCACGAACCCATCGCCGACCGTCACCGGGCCGCTGTAGACGGCCTCCACTCCCAACAGCTTCAAGCCCCAGATGGAGCCCACGACATCGAGAATCGCGTCCACCGCTCCGACTTCGTGCAGGTGCACTCTCTCCGGTGTGGTGCCGTGAATGGCCGCCTCGACCGCCGTGAGCTGGGTGAAGGCGTCCATCGCCGCGGCCTTCACATCGTCGGGCGCCGTCGAACCCTCCACGATTGCCCGGATGTGCTTGAGGTGACGGCCGTGGGGCTGGGGCGGAATCTCGAACTCGACCTTCTTGCAGGCGATCTCGCCGCGTTTCACGTCCGTGATGTGCGCCACGACGCCGTCGAGGCCCAGCGCTGCGGGCAGCGCCACCAGCCACGCAGGATCAAGCCCGAGGTCGACCAGCGCGCCGAGGGTCATGTCGCCGCTGATGCCGTG